>NZ_JBEZWL010000082.1:0-32744 GCF_040648015.1 Streptomyces sp. NPDC029216
GCCGTCTCCCCCGCACCCGGCCCGCGCCCGCCCGGCCCCCCCCCGCGGGCCCCCACCCTTTCTATTCGTGAGCCGGTCTGACCGGTCCGCCCGGTCTGACCGGTCCGCCCGGTGGGCCCTCGGCGGGGGCCCGGCCCCCGGCCCGGCCCAGCCCGAGGAGCAGCAGCGCCAGTGAGGTGCCGGGCCGGCCGAGGGCCGCGCGGTAACTGCGCAGGACGTCGTTCTCCCGGGAGAGGTCGACGGTGGGCGCTCCGAGCTCCCGGCGCAGGGAGGCGAGTTCCCCCATCGCTTCGATTCGCTGAAGGATCAGACCGATGAGGGAATCGTCGAGCTCCCCGATGTACGCGTGCTGCTTCGCGATGCGCTCGTCGCATGCCGGGATCCGGTTCATGTCCCCGCTCCGTTCCCCGTTCCCGGAAGCCGGACGAAGGCCTCTCCGCGCACCGTGACGGGACCGTCCGCGACGCGCACGGTGACGGCCAGACGAGCCCGGCGCAGCGCCCCGTCCTCGTCGATCGCCGTGACACGGGCCGTGCAGCGCAGCCATGCGTGGACCGGGGTGACCGCCGAGAAGCGGACCCGGAAGGACAGCAGGTCCTCGATCGGCACCCAGGCGGTGAGCAGCCGCCCCAGCAGGGCCATGGACAGCATGCCGTGGGCGATGACGTCGTCCAGGCCGGCCGCACGGGCGGCGTCCGAGTCGATGTGGATCGGGTTGTGGTCGCCGGAGGCGCCTGCGAAGAGCGCGAGCAGCGTCCGGCTGACCTGCAACTCCGGCAACTCGGGGAGCTCGGTGCCGACTTCCGCCGTCGCGAGGGAGAAGACGGTCATGACCCCGCCTCCTCGTCGGAGGCCGCGCCGCGTACGGCTATCACTTGGTGGAGGTCCGCCACGGGCTCGCCGTCGGCGCCCGTCACCGCCGTGTCGCGGACGACGAACTCCAGTGCCCCGCCCTGGCGGGAGTAGATGTCCGTGATCACCGGCGCAAAGGTGAGCGTCTCACCCGCGTACGCCGTCCGGTGGTAGACGAACCCCTGTTCCACGTGCAGGACCCGGGAGAGGTCCACGCCCATGCCGGCCAGCAGGTCCGACGGATCGGCCAGGTCGAGGCCGAAGAGGAAGGTCGGCGGCACGGGCAGGTCCGGATGCCCGGCCTGCCGGGCGGCCACGGGATCGGTGAACACCGGCTCGGCCGTCTGCACCACACGGTTGAACATCAGCAGCCTGCCGCGCTCCACTTCCATCGTGAACGGTGTGGATGTGCTGCCCACGAAGCTCGGATCGATCATCGGATCACCGCCGAGCGGCCCTTCTCCCGTGCGGCGTGCAGGAGTTCGCGGTTGCGGATCAGTTTGCCGTTGGAGGTGCGCGGCAGCGCGGCGGGGCTGAAGTGGAAGGCCTTGGGGATCTTGTGCGGGCTCAGTCGGGTCCGGCACCAGTCCAGCAGCTCCCGCTTCGGCAGGTTGCCCTTCGCGACCACGTGGGCTTCGACCGCCTCGCCGAAGACCACGACGGCCTCGGTGACGGCCGGATGCTCCAGCAGCACCGCCTCGACCTCCGAGAGGTCGACCTTGAGCCCGCCGATGGCCACCATGGAGTCGGCTCGCCCGTTGATCTCCAGCACTCCGGAGCCGGGCCGGACCGAGCAGCGGTCGTACGTGTTCAGCCAGCCGTCCGCGTACCGCTCGGCACGGTCGGTGTGCAGGTACGGGTTCTCGGGCAGCCACACCCGCAGCGTCCCCTCCACCACGGCGGTCTTGACACCCGGTGCGGGCACCCCCACCGCCGGTGAGCCGTGTTCCCCGGTCAGGTCGACCGCGATGATGCCGGCCTCGGTCATGCCGTAGGCCTGGCCCACGCGGATGCCGTACCGCTCCTCGAAGCGGGTGAACACCTCGGAGGACAGCGCCTCGCCCCCGGAGACGGCCAGCCGCAGGGCCGGCATCGGCGGCACAGTGGCCGCCCGGCTGAGCAGGTCGAAGTGGACCGGCACCCCGAACACGGCGTCCACCGGACGCTCGGCCATCAGCGCCAGCAGTTCGTACGGCTGCGGACGCACGGCGAAGTGCAGCGTGACCCCGGTGGACAGCGCGTGCAGTACGCCGCCGATCAGGCCGAAGGAGTGCACGAGCGAGCTGAGCAGGAGCAGGTTCTCGCCCCGCTTCGGCATGTCGGGCAGGCCCGCGAAGCGGTCCACCTCTTCGAGCAGCGACCGGCCGGTGCGGCCGATCACCTTGGGCAGTCCGGTGGAGCCCGAGCTGAACTGGAGCAGGCAGTGGCCGCTCTGCGCGGCCCGGCCGGTCGGGCGGCGCTCCACCACCACCTCGACCTCGTCCCGGAAGCCGGCCACCGCCCGGCCGGCCGGACCGGACGTCAGGTGGAACTGCGGCTCGCACAGTTCGAGCAGCCGGGTGGTCTCGGCGGCCGTCAGCCGCGGGTCGAGGAGCATCACCTGCGCCCCCGCGGACCACAGTGCGAAGACCGACCAGAGCAGGGTGAAACTCGGCTGGACCTGGACGGCGACCGCGCTGCCGCCCGATATCCCGTGCGCGCGGAGGGTGCCGAGCGCTCGCTCGGTCTCGGCCCGCAGCCTTTCCCGGGTGACCACGGTCTCGCCGTGGGCCCACACATCGCCGAAACTTTCCTCGTCCGACAGGAGAGCGCCGAGCCAGGTGCTGAAGTCCGTGGCGGCAGCCATCGCGTCTTCCTTCCGTCAGGATCCTTGGAGGCCGTGGTGTCGGGGACAGACGCCGGTGGTCCCGGCGCGGCGCGCCGGGACCACCGGGTGGTACGCAGGGCGTCGGTCACTTCTCGATGCAGAACTCGCCCACCGGCCAGCCGACGTGGCGCTTGTCGGTGGCGAGGTAGCCGAGCAACTTGTCCCCGGCCTTGAGTTCGGTGCAGTTCAGCACCGTCGCGCCGGGACCCAGCACGCGGACGTGCCAGTCGTCCTGCAGCGTCAGGCTGACCTCGACGCCGCTCTCCGACTTCGCCCGGATCGTCAGCAGCGGACGCGATTCCAGCTTGACCCTGCCCACGACGATCCGCCGGGTCCGCCCGTCGGCCGTGACACCGAGCACGGTGCTGCCGGCCTTGAGCTCGCTCAGGTAGTTCGTGCGGTTGTCCGCCCCCATGACGTAGGAGTGCAGAGCACCGGCGTTCACCCGGAACGGCCGGGTCGGCATGTACGGGAGCGGATGGGTCTCGCTCACGCACAGCACGAAGCCGTGCGCGTACGAGCCCACGAGGATGCCCTCGTCCTTCTCGAAGTGCGTGCAGGTGTCGACGCACACGCGGTCGCCCAGACCGTTGTGCTCGATGGACTCCACGGTGAGGGTGGTCAGCTCCAGGTCCGGGGTGGTGCTCGCCAGCAGCGAGGTGAGACCGAAGACGTCGTTGGCGTCCTTGGGGGCCAGGAGCAGACCGTCCGAGCCCTTCTCCAGGACGTCCACGATGATGCCGGCCTCCTCAAGGTCGCCGGCCTCGCAGATGAGCCGCCCCGGGGACTTGTCGGCGGCCGCGATGACGATCTCCAGCGGGATCTTGGTCGGGTCGCGGAACTTCACCACCGTGTACTCCAGCGCCTGCGCCGCGGCGCAGGCCACCTTGAGGGTGGGGTCGTCGACGACCTCCACGAAGGCGCCGGACCGGGCGGGCCGGTCGGCTGCGGCCAGCTTCAGCTTCTCCAGCTCCGCGGTGCTCCCGACCCGGGTGAGCACCACGTCGGCGACGTCCTCCGCCTCCGGCGCGAGCGTAGCCCCGGGCTCGGCGACCAGCAGCTTCTGCACCGTCGGCGGCAGGGTCGCGAGCGTCTCGAGCCGGTCGTCCAGAACGCCGGCCAGCCGCGCGTGAACCGTGGCGTCCACGATCGCCTCCCGCTGGTCGGCGGCGACGGAGCGGAGATCAACCCATGCGAATTTCACAACTACCATCCCTGGGATCGGCACACTTGGCTGCCAAAACCCTCGCACCGGCGCACCGGTGCCCGACATGCTCGATAGGACTACTCGACCGGGTCCGCCCGCCGCGGTCCCCACCTGCCTGTCCGGCTACCTCCATCGCGCTGTCCGTGACTGCCTTACAGAGGCTCCATTCGGGGGCTGTACCTCGTCCGCGTCCGGGCCAGACTCCAGATGCCTGCCGAGGTGTGGCGAGATCCCACGGAAACCAGGAGTTGATGGAGTATGACTGCACTGTCCGACGGCCTCGCCGTTCGGCTGGCCCGGCTCTCCCGGCATCGGGGCGGGCGGTACCTCTTCGTACCGATGGACCACTCGGTGGCCGACGGCCCGATCATCCACGCCGGTCGCTTCAACAGGCTGGTGGGCGACGTGGTGGCGGGCGGAGCCGATGCGATCGTCGTGCACAAGGGACGGGCCAGGATGGTGGATCCCGGGCTGCTCCGGGAGTGCTCCCTGATCATCCACCTCAGCGCGAGCACACCGCACGCCCTCGACGGCGACGCGAAGGTCCTGGTCGGCGACGTGGAGGAGGCCGTACGGCTCGGCGCGGACGCGGTGAGCGTGCACGTCAACATCGGATCCGACACGGAGGCCGCACAGCTCGCCGACCTCGGTTCGGTGGCCGACGCCTGCCAGCGGTGGAACGTTCCCCTGCTGGCCATGGTCTACCCGCGCGGCCCGCGGATCGCCGACCCGCACGAACCCGCGCTGCTCGCCCATGTGGTGAACGTCGCGGCGGACCTCGGCGCCACCTTGGTGAAGACCGCGTGGCCCGAGCCGCTGGAGCGGATGGCCGAGATCGTCGAGAGCTGCCCGATCCCCGTGCTGCTCGCCGGCGGGCCGGCGCGCGGAGCCGCGCTCAGCGAGTTCGCGGCCTCCGCCGTGGCGGCCGGCGCCAGCGGTCTGGCCGTCGGCCGGGGCGTCTTCCAGCACCCCGAGCCCGTCAAGGCGGTCCGGGAACTCGCCTCGGTGATCCACGGGTTGCCCGACCCCTCGGAGCTGCTGACCGGCCGGATCGCGGCCGTCGTCCCGTAAGAGGGCCGCAAGGGGGCCGATGCGCCCCGGCTCCCGCTCCTGCCCACCCGACTGTCTAAGGAACGACCCATGCATGATGAGACCCGTGCGTTCGTGCTCTCCGTGGTGCGCGACGTGATCAACCTGCCGCTCCCGGACGAGACCGACGACCTGACGCCGCTCGGTGACGAGGGCCTGGGCCTGGAATCCCTCGCCACGATCGAGCTGATGCTGCAACTGGAGGGCGAGTACGGCATCGAGCTGCCCGAGTCCGAACTGGACCCCAAGGTGGTCTCCACCCTCGGTGAGCTCGTGGCGGTCGTTGTGGAGCGGCGGACCCGCGTGACCGTGGGAGGGGCGGCTCAGTGATCTCCGGCCAGGACGTCGTGCGGATGCTGCGCGACTGCGGCGCCCTCACCCAGGACCCCGGGGAGGCTGCGGACTCCCCGGATTCCCCGGACTCCGCGGTTGACGAGGCCTTCGTCCTCGACTCGATGACCCTGGTCTGGCTGGTGCACCTGCTCCAGGAGCAGCACGGCATCACGATCGGGCCGGACGACGAGGAGGAACTGGCCTCCTGTACCTCGGTGAGCGAGCTTCACCGTCGGCTGACCCGCGCCACGTCCAGGGAGGTCGCCCATGACGCGTGAGGTGGCCATCACCGGGTTCGGCGTGCTCACCGCATTCGGATTCGGCGCCGACGCCCTGCGCGACGGCGTGTTCGCGGGCCGGACCGGATTCACCCCGGTCAGCCGGTTCGACCCCACCCCCTACCGGGCGAAGTACGCGGCGACCTACGAAGGCGACGGAGCCTGCATTCCGGACGTGCCGGTCAAGCCCGGTTACACCCCGACCCAGGCCGAGGTGCTCCGGGCATGTGCCGTCGAGGCACTGCGGATGGCGGGGACGGACGGAGCGGGCGCCCCGGTGGTGCTCGGCACGAACGGCGACTACGCGGCCGCCCGTACCTTCTGGGAGGACCAGGCGGCCGGCCGTGATCCGGCGGACCGGCGGATGCTGGACAGCCTGCCCGCCCGGCTCGCACACCGCCTGGGCGAGGAGCTCGGCCTGGGGCACCCCAGGCTGGCGTTCGTGAACGCGTGCGTCGCCTCCACCAACGCGATCGCGCACGGCGCGGAGCTGATCAGGAGCGGCGTCGCGCATACGGTCGTCTGTGGCGGGGCCTACCTGGTGACCGAGGACGTCTTCGCCAAGTTCGACTCGGGCAAGGCACTCAGCCGGCGGGGGGCCCTCCGGCCCTTCTCGGCGGACCGGGACGGTCTGCTGCAGGGCGACGGGGCGGCGGTGCTGGTCCTGGAGGACGCCGCCCGCGCACGTGCCCGCGGGAGCGAGGTACTGGCCCGTGTCGCCGGATGGGGCATGGCCGCCGACGCCCACCACGTCATCCAGCCGCACCCGCAGGGCATGGGCCTCGCGGCGGCCGCGGACGCCGCACTGCGCCGCGCCGGCGTCGCACCGGAGCAACTCGGCTACATCAACGCGCACGGCACGGGCACGCCGCTGAACGACGTGGCGGAAACGGCCGCACTGCACCGGATCCTCGGCCCGCACGCGGCCGGTGTCCCGGTCAGCAGCACCAAGAGCAGCACCGGCCACATGCTGGAGGCCACCGGGGCCGTCGAGGCCGTGATCACGCTGCTCGCCCTGCGCGACGGCGTACTCCCGCCCACGGCGGGCCTGACCGACCCGGACCCCGCCTGCGACCTGGACCACATCCCCGGCACGGCCCGCCCGGCCCGCATCCGTCACGCCCTCTCGCTCAACGCCGCCTTCGGCGGGGTCAACGCGGCCCTGCTGCTGGAACGCGCATGACGGCCCCCGACGTGTACGGCGAAGCCGACCACGGACACCATCCGCAGATCCGAGAGGACGCCCGCATGCCCCCCGTGCTCACCACACCGCGTTCCATCGCGGGCGCGGCCTGCCGGACCCCGTGGGGAGACGCCGCGGCCGGTCTCCCCGGAGCCGCCGACGTCGAACTGCCCAAGGTGGTCGGCTTCGTGGTCTCCCGGTTCAGCCCCCTGGTCCACGACGTGGTGACCGCCTGCCTCGGAGCGCCCGGCACCCCGCACGACCTGGTCGGTGCCGCCGGCCCCCGGACCGCGGTCGTGCTGGCCACCCTCTTCGGCGACACCACGACCACGGACACGGCGACACAGCGCCTCGTCGCCGGCCACGTGCACAGTCCGTTGCTGTTCTTCCAGTCCGTCACCACGTCCATCCTCGGCTACCTGACCAAGCAGTACGGCATCACCGGACAGATCACCTGTCTCTCGGCCGGCCACGACACGGCCGCCGAAGCCCTCCGGGCGGCCGACCTGCTGCTCGACCAGGAAGACGTGGAACAAGTCCTGGTGATCGGGGTGGAGATCGAGCCCCACGAGCGGGCCACCTGGGTGCAGGGCCTCACCGGCGCCGAGGACGGCCTCGATCCCCTGCCCGCCGGGGACGCCGCCGTGGCCCTGCTCCTGCGCCGCGCCGGAGCCGGAGCGGATGCGCCCGAGCTGCGGAGCCTGCCCGGACAGCCGGACCGGGAGGCCGGCTCGACCCCGTCGTGGGCGGCGGCCTTCGGCTGGCTGAGGGCCCTCGTCGAGACGGCGCAGGCCGCCGAGCGGGTCAGGACGGGGCGGGTGACACGAGCGGTGATCCACAGCACCGGCCCGAGCCGCTTCCTGGTGGGCCCCGCCACCCGCTGACATCCCGCCCATCGGAAGAGGAAGAGGATCCACAGTGTCCGAGGACAACGAGTTCGCACCCGACGTCTGCGTGGTCGGTGCCGGACCGGCGGGGCTGCTGGCGGCGCTGCTGCTCGGCCGCCGGGGCCGCCGGGTCACGGTGGTGGAGCGCCGCCCCGACCCGGGCGGCGCCGCACCGGCGGCCGGCGGGTCCGTCATGGTGCAGCCGGTCACCCTGGGGCTGCTGGAGCAGGCCGGCCTGCTCGGTGCGGCGTCGGCCGGCGCCGGTCGGCTGCTGGGCGCCCAAGCGTACTTCGGCGGCCGGCTCGCGGGGCGGTACCGGTACGAGGAACTGGCCGACTGCCCCGTCCCGTACGCGCTGTCGCTGCGGCCCGGCGCGCTGATCGACGGAATGCTGGCCGAACTGGCCGAGCTGCCCGACGTCCGGATGGTCTGGGGCGCCGAGGTCGAGGAGCTGGGCGGGCCGCGCGGTGGCACCCGATCCCTGACGGTGCGTACGCCGGCCGGGAGCCGGGAGTACCACCCGGCGTACCTGCTGGCGGCGGACGGCCGCAACTCCGCGGTCCGCGAGCTGGCCGGGATCGCCGCCGAGGTCACGGCCTCGGGCGGCGCGTACCTGGACGCGGGCGTGCCGATCCCCCCGGACTGGGACGAGCTGACCCGGGCGCACTTCGGCTCGCACGGCTATCTACTGGAGACCCGCCGCGGCGAGGACGGACTGGTGATCGTGTGGATCACCGACGCCGCCACGGCCGCCGGTGTGCTGGACGGTCCGGTCGAGGGTCTGGTGAAGGTGTGGTCCGACGTGGTGCCCCGGCTGGGACCCTGGCTGGCGCAGCACATCACCGACTGGGACCAGGTCCGCCGCGTCCAGCACCATTCGGTCCGGGCCGAGACCTGGACGTCGGGGAACGTGGTGCTGCTCGGCGACAGCGCGCACGGCATGCACGCCTTCGCGGGTCAGGGCATGAACACCTCACTCCAGGACGCGGTCTGCCTGGCGGAAGCCGTCGACGACGCCCTGAACGGCCACGGCCCCCACGGACTCGACGAGTTCGAACGGGTGCGCCGGCCGTACATCGAGAGCCTCCAGGCACTCCAGGCCACCAACACCCCCGCCAGCGCGGCGCAGGCGGCGCCGGAACGGGAGCGGGCGCCCGAGTTCGAGGTGCTCGCACTCGGCCAGCCGGACATCAGGCCGCTGCTCGCACGGGCCATGGCGAACCAGCCGCGGTCCGGCGGCCACACGAACCACTGACACACCACCGTAAGGAGTCACAGATGGACCGGATCGGCTTCGGCGCGTTCCTCTCGCCGCTCCACCCGCTCGGCGAAGACCCGACCCTGAGCATGTGGCGGGACATGGAGCTGATCGAGTGGCTCGACCAGCTCGGCTTCGACGAGTTCTGGGTGGGCGAGCACCACTCGGCCGGCTGGGGCGTGATCAGCTCGCCCGAGCTCTTCATCGCCGCGGCCGCAGAGCGCACCCGGCACATCAAGCTGGGCACCGGCGTCACCAGCCTCCCGTACCACCACCCCTTCATGGTCGCCTCGCGCGCGGTCCAGCTCGACCACATGACCCGGGGCCGCTTCATGCTCGGGGTCGGAGCCGGCTCGCTCCCCTCGGACATGCACATCCTCGGCATAGACCCGGCCGACACCCGGTCCCGCACCGCGGAGGCGCTGGAGGTCATCCTCCACCTGCTGAACAGCGAGGAGCCGCTGACCCGGCGCACCGACTGGTTCGAACTGCGCGACGCCAGGCTCCAGGTGCGTCCGTACTCCCGCACCGGCCTGCCGGTGGCCGTCTCCAGCGCCTCCACCCCGAGCGGGATGCGGCTGGCGGGCAAGCACGGCGCCGGTGCGCTCTCGCTGGGCACGCCGCGTCCGGGCACCTCGCCCAGCGACCTGCGGGCGCAGTGGGAGCACGCCGAGGAGTCCGCCGCCGAGCACGGCCGTACCGCGAACCGCGCCGACTGGCGGATCACCCTTCCGGTGCACATCGCCGAGACCAGGGAAGAAGCCTTCACCGACGTGGTCGAGGGGTGGCTCCGGTACCGCAACGAGTACTGGGCGCAGACCCTGGGGTTGCCGATCGCGCTGTCCCGGGCCGACGCCCGCAAGGCGCTTGAGGCCGCAGTCGAGAACCACGGCGCGATCATCGGCTCGGTCGACGACGCCATCCTGGCGGTCGAGCGCGTCCGCGAGGCCACCGGCGGCTTCGGCCGGCTCTTGGTGACGGTCCAGGACTGGGCCTCCCGGGAGCGGATGAAGCGCAGTTTCGAGCTGCTCGCCCGGTTCGTCGCGCCCCGGTTCAACGGCTCGCTGCGCGGGCTGACGGCCTCCCAGCAGTGGACGTCCGAGCAGACCCGCGCCTGGGCGGAGCAGCACGGTGCCACGCTGCTCGGCCGCCCGGTCGCCGCTCCGAAGTAGCGGCAGGGCGGGGACGGCGAAGTCGGGCGTCGGCCCCCGGAGGTCTCCGGGGGCCGACGCCCGACCCGTGGTGCCGGCGGCTTCAGTGCCCCATGCCCAGTCCGCCGTCCACCGGCAGGACGGCCCCGGTGACGTAGGCCGCCTCTGGCGAGGCCAGCCAGAAGACCGCCTCGGCGACCTCCTCGGGGGAGGCGCTGCGGCCGAGCGGCACCTCGCCGAGGATCTGCGCCCTGCGCTGCTCACCGAGCCCCTCGGTCATGTCGGTGTCCACGAGTCCGGGGGCGACCACGTTCACTGTGATGCCGCGCGGGCCGAACTCACGGGCCAGGGAGCGGGCCATGCCCACCATGCCGGCCTTGCTGGCGGCGTAGTTGGCCTGGCCCGGAGAGCCGCGCAGGCCGGCCACGGAGGACAGGAAGACCATCCGCCCGCTCCGCTTGCGCACCATGTCCACGGCAGCCTGGCGGGCGACGCGGAAGGCCCCGCCGAGGTTGGTTTCGAGGACGCGGAGGAACTGCTCGTCGTCCATCCGCATCAAGAGCCCGTCGTCGGTGATGCCGGCGTTCGCCACGAGGACTTCCACCGGTCCGTTCGCCGCCTCGGCCTCGGCGAAGGCCCGGGCCACCTGTGCGCTGTCCGTGACGTCGCACTTGACGCCGAGCAGGCCCTCCGGAGCGCCTGTGCCGCGGTGGGTGACCGCCACGCGGTCGCCGTGCGCGGCGAACCTCCGGGCCACTGCGAGCCCGATGCCGCGGTTGCCGCCTGTGACCAGTACGGAACGTCCCACTGTCCTGTGCTCCTTCTTGAGGTGGTTCACGGATGCGTCAGTGCTTGAGGGCGGTGTAGGCGCCCTGATGGTGGATCAGCGGCCGGCGGACGGGGTCGGCCACGTGCACCGCGTCGACCCGGCCGAGGAAGAGCACGTGGTCGCCACCGGGGTAGCGGTGCTCGGTCCGGCACTCCAGCGAGAACACGGCGCCGGGGAGCAGTACGTGCCCGCTGTCGCCCACCCACCCGCCGAGGCGCTCCTGCGCCGGCAGCCCGCGCGGCCGGTCCCGCGCGGCGAACACCACGGACAGCTCCTCCTGGTCTTCGGCCAGAGCGTTCACGGCGAAGCCGCCGGAGGCCTCGATCGCGCCGCGGATCCGTCCGCCGGCCCCGATGCTCACCAGCACCATCAGAGGGTCGAGCGAGACCGAGGTGACCGAGCTCGCGGTCACCGCCTCGGTCGCCCTGCCGCTGCCGGCCGTGATCACCGTCACGCCGGTGGGCAACAGGCCCATCGCCCGGCGGAAGACGGCGGCGTCCGGCACCGCACAGGCGGCCGGGCCGCCCCCGCCGCCCGGCAGGTGCGCTACGTGGATGGACATGCTTTCGCCTCTCTCGGGTTCAGCGCTTGTACACCAGGCAGGTCAACCGGGCCGTACAGGTGAGCCGGCCCTGGTCGTCGGTGATGGAAACCTGGTACGTCGCCACCCGGTCCCCCTGTTGCAGGGGGGTGCAGACGCCGGTCACGATGCCGCTGCGGGCCGATCGGTGATGGGTGCAGGACAGTTCGAGCCCCGCCACCGTCCCCCTGGGCGCGACGTGGATCCCCGCCGCGACCGAGCCGAGGGTCTCCGCGAGCACGGCGTTCGCACCACCGTGCAGCCAGCCGAACGGCTGCTGGTTGCCGTCCACGGGCATCGTGCCCACCAGGCGGTCCGCGTCCCACGACACGATCTCGATGCCCATCCGCGTGGCCAGCTGCCGGTCCGCCAGCCTCGGCGGAACGGACAGGAGGCTCCGGGGCGGCAGGCCCGGTTCCGGCCCGGCCGCGACGGGCTCCACAGCCTTGCTCTCCATAGGTCACTTCTCCTGGGTCACGGGGGCCCGAGCGGAGTTCGCCACCGGGCGCATTCCGTACTGTCGCGCGCCCGAGCAGCCTCGGCCAAGACCTGATCCAGGTACCCGAATCTCACCGGTGCCGAAGGCATCGGGGTGGACGATCGAGCAGGGCAGTCGGGTCTTATAAGCGCGAATCCGGTCCCCCAGGATTCATCCCGGCAATGTTTGGTGGAACCGCTCGACTCCCGCATCCCGAGCTACCGGAGAACCCCTTGGAATTCTCGTCCCATTTCTCCACGTCTCAAGGTTCCGAGCAGTTGCCCTGGGACGAATACCTCCACCGGCTGGGCCACGAGGGCCCGGTCGAGCCGACCGTGGACTGCCTGCGCGCCCTGGTGACGGCCCACTTGCG
The DNA here is from genome assembly GCF_040648015.1 of Streptomyces sp. NPDC029216. Taxonomy (NCBI): domain Bacteria; kingdom Bacillati; phylum Actinomycetota; class Actinomycetes; order Kitasatosporales; family Streptomycetaceae; genus Streptomyces; species Streptomyces sp. NPDC029216. Next base: position 12,366 of record NZ_JBEZWL010000082.1, read on the forward strand.
CTCCGTCCCCTACGAGATGTTCGAATCACTCGAAGGCGTCCGGCCGGCGCTGGGGCACACCGACATCTTCGACAAGCTGGTGCGTCGGCGCCGCGGTGGTACCTGCCTGGAGGCCACTCCGCTGTTCGGCCGCTTCCTGCGGGCCGTGGGGTTCGAAGTGCGGCTGGTGGCCGCGCAGATGTGGCGGGTCGGCGGCGAGTGGTGGCCGCACTGGGACCACCTGGTGCTCCTGGTGGACGCCGGGGGCACGACCTGGCTGGTCGACGTGGGCTTCCTGATGATCTCCGCACCCGGGCCCCTGGACATCTCCGGCAAGCCGCAGCAGCAGGCCGGCTGGACGTTCCGCGTGGCGGACGAGGACGGCGGCGCGACCCTGATGCGCGCCGGCGCGGACGGCGTCTGGGCCCCGGTCTACCGCTTCGCGGAGCAGCCGCTGGAGATTCCCGACTACGAGTGGATCATCGACTTCCACCTCGGTGCGGAGGACTCCCCGCTCACCGGCAGCCTGCTCTGCTCCCGCACCCTGCCCGACGGCAAGGTCATCGTCCTGGGCGACAACGTCATCCGGGCCCGAAACGGCACCCACACCATCGACTACCTCGCCGACGCGCATGAGGCGGAACAGGCCCTGGGCGAGGTTCTGGCCGGCCACCAGCACCTTCTGGCGGACGCGGTCGACGCCTGGCGAAAAGCCAGGGCAAACCGGCGGGAGAACGCGCGCCGAATCATCTGAACCGTCTCATGGAAATGAACAGGAAACCTCGAATGGACATATCCGGAACGCCGCTGACGCGGTCCTGGGGCGTGGGAATTCGGGCGGTCGGCGGATATCTCCCCGAGAAGGCTGTCAGCAATGCCGACCTGGAGCGGATCCTCCTCACCCGGGACGACTGGATCAGGGAGAACATCGGCGTGGAGACCCGCCGGGTCGCCGCAGAGGACGAGTGGACCTCGGACCTGGGGGCCGCGGCGCTCAAGGACGCGTGTGCGCGGGCGGGCGTCAGCCCCTCCGAGGTGGACCTCGTCATCTGCGGAACGTACACGCCGGACAACATGGCCCCGCCCACGGCCATGCTGGTGATCGAGAAGGCCGGCGCGCACGGGGCCACCGGATTCGACGTCAACAGCGGGGCCTGCCCGGGAGGCGTGTTCGCCCTCGACGTCGGCGCCAAGTACCTCGCCTCCGGTGAGTACCGCCGGATCGCCGTGGTGCTCGCCGACGTCAACACCCGGACCATGGACTGGAAGGACCCCGGACCGGCGGTGATCTTCGGCGACGGCGCGGCCTGCTACCTGCTGGAGCGCTGCCGTCCCGACCGGGGCGTCGGCCCCACCCTGCTGCACAGCGACCCGTCCCGCTACCAGGCGGTCTGGGTGGCCCGCGAGAAGCGGACCCGGCGCGACGGCAGCCCGCTGACCAGCGCCTTCGGCGACAACTTCGCCACGCTCTCCGGCAAGGCCGTGCACGACTTCGCCGTCGGCGAAGTGCCGAAGGTCATCAAGGAGTTGCTCGACCGGGCCGGAGAGGACCTCGCGGACGTCGACCTGTTCGCCCTGCACCAGGCGAACCTCTACATCGTCCGCGGCATCATGGCCGCCCTCGGCGTACCCGACGACCGTACGGTCACCAACATCCAGAAGTACGGGAACACCTCGGGAGCCAGCGTCCCGCTGGTGCTGAGGGAGGCGGAGGACCTCGGCCGGCTCTCCCCGGGCGACCAGGTGGTGCTCGCCGCATTCGGTTCCGGGCTGAGCATCGGCGCGGCGCTGGTCCGCTGGTGCGGGCCGGAGGACTTCGAGGCGGTGACGGCCGCGTGAACACCCCGCCCCCGGACGGCGGCCCCGTCCTCACGGGAGCCCTGACGGGCCTGCTCGGCATCGGCACCTACCTGCCGTCGCGGCAGGTCACCAACGAGATGCTCTGCGAGCGGATCGACAGTTCGGACGAATGGATCCGCAGCCGCTCCGGGATCCGGGTCCGCTACTGGGCCGAGCCGACGGAGACGGTGGAATTCATGGCCGCCACCGCAGCCGAACGGGCGCTGGAGCACGCCGGGATCACCGCCGCCCAGGTCGGATGCGTGATCGTGTCCACGGTCTCCCACCTGCACCAGTTCCCGTCCCTCGCGGCCGGCGTCGCACACCGGATCGGCGCCACCGCACCGGGCGCCTTCGACATCTCGGCCGGCTGCGCCGGCTTCTGCTACGGGTTGTCGCTGGCGTCCGACATGGTGGCCGCCGGGAGCGCTCGGTACGTCCTGGTCATCGCGGTGGAACGGCTCTCGGAGCTGCTCGACCAGGAGGACAGGGACACCGCCTTCCTCTTCGGCGACGGAGCCGGCGCCGCTGTGGTCGGGCCCTGCGACGAGCCGGGCGTGGGTCCGGTGGTCTGGGGTTCCGACGGCTCGCACAAGGAGACCATCCGGCAGAGCAGCTCCTGGGCGGCACTGCGTGACGTACCCGCCCCCGACTGGCCGGTGATCACCATGGACGGCCGCGAGGTGTTCCGGTGGGCCGCGTACCAGCTCGGCCCCGTGGCCGAACAGGCACTGCGGCGGGCCGGCGTGGCCGTCGGGGACCTGGACTCCTTCATCCCGCACCAGGCCAACATGCGGATCACCGACGCACTGGTCAAGGAGCTCGGCATCCCCGACCACGTCGCGGTGGCCCACACCGTCGAGATCCACGGCAACACCTCCGCGGTGTCGATCCCGCTCGCCATCCAGGAGCTGCTCGCCTCGGGCGAGGCCAGGCCCGGCGGGCTCGCCCTGCTGTTGTCCTTCGGCACCGGCCTCGTCTGGGCCGGCCAGGTCGTCCGACTGCCACCGGCGCCCGCCGGACCGCCCGTACCGGCCACCACCGCGCCGGCCCCTTCCGACCAAGGAGACCGATCATGACCGCTGTGCAGAGCGACACCCTGCAGATCCTCAAGGACATCCTCGACGAGGTCGCCGAGGTTCCGGCCGAGGAGGTCACGCCGGAGAGCTCGTTCACCGAGGACCTCGGCCTGGACTCGCTGGCCGTCGTATCACTGTTCGTCCTGGTTCAGCGGCGCTTCGGAACCGAGGTGCCCAACAGCGTGTTCGAACAGCTCACCACCGTCGGCAGGGCCGTCGCCTACCTCGAACGCGGTGAGATCCCGGCCTGACCGGCCGCCCCCGTCCCGACTTGCCGAGCCGGAAAGGCAGTTCATGCATCTCATGGTCAGGCCGACCAGAAAGCCGCTGCAGGGCGAGCTGCTGGTCCCCAGCTCCAAGTACCACGCGCACCGCGCGCTGATCCTCGCCTCGCTCGCCGAGGGCACCAGCCGGATCAAGGGCGTCTCGGACGCCCGCCACGTGCAGTACACCATCCGCCTCCTGCGCGACCTCGGCACCCGGATCACCATCGAGGGCGACACGTACGTCGTCCGGGGCGGCCGTTACCGGCCGCGCCGGCAGAGCGTCTCGGCCGGCAGCTCCGGCACCACCATGTACTTCATGCTCGGCCTCGCCTCGCTGGCGGAGTCTCCCGTCACCGTGACCGGCCAGAAGTACTTCCGCCGCAGGCCGCTGGGCCCGCTGCTCGACGCACTGCGCACCCTGGGGGTCCGGCTGGACTCCGCGGACGGCTGCCCGCCCGTGCACCTGACCCCGGGACGGCCCACCGGGGGCCGGGTGGTGATACCCGGCACGCTGTCGCAGTGGATCTCGGGGCTGATCCTGCTCGCGCCGTTCGCCTCCGGCCCCACCGTCGTCGAGGTGGAAGGCGAGCTGAACGAGCGCCCGTACGTGGAGCTGACGGTGGCGATGATGCGCCGCTTCGGACTTCACGTCACGGTGTCCGACGACTGGCGACGGTTCGACGTCGCCCCCGGGCAGAACGCCCGGCCGACCGACCTGACCCTGCCGCCGGACCTCGGCTCCGCCGCCTTCGGGATCGCGGCCGCCGCCCTCCACCCCTCGGACGTCCTGCTCCGCGGGATGTCCCGGCTCGACGGGGACGCGGCCGACCACCCCGAGACCGGCTTCCTCGACGTCGTCCGGCGCATGGGCGTGCCGATGACGGTCGACCGGCAGGCCGGCGGGGTCCGGATCCGTCATGACGGAACCCCGCTGCGCGGCACCACCGTGGACTGCCGGGAGGTCCCGGACATGCTCCCGGTACTCTCCACCCTCGCCGCCCTGGCCGAAGGGGAGACCGTCTTCGAGCACATCGGGCACGTCCGGCTCAAGGAGTCCGACCGGGTCGCCGCCATGCTCCAGCTGAACGCCATGGGCGCCGACCTCACCATCGAGGGCGACCGGCTGCGCGTGCGCGGGGTGAAGACCCTCACGGGCGCGCGGGTCTCCTCCTACAACGACCACCGGGTCCTGATGTCGCTCGCCCTCGCCGGGACCAGGGCGCACGGAGTCACCACGCTCACCTACCCGATGGCGTACCGGATCTCCTACCCGGGATTCCTCGAAGACCTGACCGGCCTGGGCCTGCGGCTGTCCGTCGAGCCGGGACCCGCCGTCGCCCCGCCCGCCTCCCTGCCCGAGCGGCTGCGGCACTGGGCCGTCCACCGCCCGGACGGCACCGCCCTGGTGGACGTGCGGGACGGGTACGACGCCGAGATCACCTGGCGGGAGCTGGACGAGCGGGTCGACCGAGCAGCCGCGACACTGCTGGCCCTCGGCGTCCAGCCCGGTGAAGCGGTGGCCTACCAGCTCCCCAACTGGGCGCAGTTCGTGGAGGTCTCGCTCGCCGCTCTGCGGATCGGGGCCGTCTGCTGCCCGCTCATGCCGATCCTCCGCCAGAGGGAGATGGCCTTCGCGCTCCGCCGGTCCGGCGCGCGCGTGCTGCTGATCGCGGACCGCTTCCGCAACCGGGACCACCGCCGGGAAACGGCCTCCTGGTTCGCCGAGGACGTGGCGGGCCGAGCCCGGGTCCGCCACGTGGCCGTCGTCGCGGCCGACGGGGGACCGGTGGAGCTCCCCGCCGACGGCGACGGACCGGCCTGGTACGACTGGGGCGCCGCGACCGCCGCCGCGCACGTCGACCCCGATGCGCTCGCCGCCCGGCAGCCGGCCCCCGACGCCCTCGCGCAGCTGCTCTTCACCTCCGGCACCACGGGTGAGCCCAAGGGCGTCCTGCACCGGCACGACACCCTCGACCATGCCGTCCGGCTACAGGCCGAACGGCTCGGACTGGACGACCGTGACGTGGTCTTCATCCCATCCCCCCTGGCTCACCAGACAGGATTCCTGTACGGGATGTGGCTGGCCGTCACGCTGGGAGTGCCCCAGCTGGTGCAGGCGCACTGGAACCCGCGCACCGCGTTGCAGGCCGTCTTCAAGCACGGCGCCACCTTCGTCCAGGCGGCGACGCCCTTCCTGGCCGACCTCCTCAAGGAGGTCGAGGCGGAGGGCAGGACCCCGCAGACGCTGCGGACCGTCGTCGTGGCCGGAGCGGCGCTGCCCCGCAGCCTGGCCGAACGTGCCACAGCCGTCCTCGGCACCTCCGTCTGCGGGGCGTTCGGCACCACGGAGACGTGCCTGGGGTCGCTCTCCGCGCCGGACGACCCCGCCGGGAAGGTGTGGGGCACCGACGGCCGGGCCATGCCCGGGGTCGGGCTCAGGGTGACCGACGACGCCGGACGCGTGCTCCCGGCAGACCGTGAGGGCAACTTCGAGGTCCGCTCCCCGACCAGTTTCGTGGGATACCTGGACCGTCCCGACCTGACGGCCGAGGCGTGGACGGCCGACGGCTGGTACCGGACCGGCGACCTCGCCGTCATCGACCCCGACGGCTACGTCCGGATCACGGGCCGGGTCAAGGACGTGATCAACCGGGGCGGGGAGAAGGTCCCCGTCGCCGAGATCGAGGAACTGCTGCACCAGCACCCCTCGGTGGACGAGGTCGCCGTGGTCGGCACACCGGACGAGCGGCTCGGCGAACGCGCCTGCGCCTTCGCGGCTCTCGTCGACGGAGCCGACCTCGATCTGGAAGCGGTCCGCAAGTACCTGGACCACCACCAGGTCTCCAAGCACTACTGGCCGGAACGGCTGGAGCTGGTCGACCGGCTGCCCCGCAATCCGGCCGGCAAGGTCCAGAAGTTCGTTCTCAGGCAGTGGGCCGAGTCCCTTTGCCCGCCCCCCGTCGAGGAGCAGAAGGCATGAGCATCACCGAGGTCGCAACGGCGGCGCCGGGCATCGCACCGGCCGAGTTCGAGCAGCTGCGGGCCGAGATCGCCGCGTACGTGGCGGGACCCGCCGAAGAGTGGGCCCACCGGATCGAGAGCACCGGCACGGTCCCCGAGGAGCTCTGGAGCGAGCTGCGGGAGCGCGGCTACCTCTCGCTGGCCGCTCCGCGCGAGTACGGCGGGCGCGGCGTCTCCTTCGTCCAGTGGATGGACCTGATGGAGCTGTTCTCCCGCTCCCACGGCTCGCTGCGGATGGTGGTCCACGTCGTCAACGGCACCTGGCGCGCGATGGACCGGTTCGCCACGCCCGAACAGCGGGAGCGGTTCGTCCTGCCCTCCATCTCCGGCCGGCTGAAGGTCGCCTTCACACTGACCGAGCCGGACGCCGGCTCCGGCGCCGACATCCGCTCCAGCGTCGTCCGCGAGGGCGACACGTACTACCTGACCGGCGCCAAGCACCTCATCACCTTCGGCGTGCGGTGCGACTACTGGCTCCTCGCCGCGCGGCTGGCCGGCAGCACCGGACACGAGGGCACCGTCGCCCTCATGGTGCCGCGGGACGCGGCCGGGGTGACCGTCGAGGACACCTCGCAGACCATGGGCGTCACCGGCACGGACCACGCCCGGCTGACCTTCGACCGGACGCCGGTCCCGGTGGCCAACCGGCTCGGCGCCGAAGGGGACGGACTCATGGTCGCGTTGGGCGGGTTCCTGACCCCCTCACGGATCTCGGTCGCGATGAGCTGCGTGGGGCTGGCCCGCCGTGCCCAGGAACTGGCGCTGGAGTACGCCCGCAACCGGGTGACCTTCGGACGGCCGCTGACCTCGCGTCAGGCACTCCAGTTCATGCTGGCCGAGAACGAGGCGGACATCGAGGCGGCCAAGCAGCTCACCCTGCACGCGGCCCGCCGCTGGGAGGCCGGGGAGGACGACGCCCCGATGCTTTCGTCGATGGCCAAGATGACGGCGGTCGACATGCTCGGCCGGGTCAGCGACAAGGCCCTCCAGGTGCACGGCGGGTCGGGGTACTGGAAGAGCAGTGCGATCGAGCGGGTCTACCGGGACGCCCGCGCCCAGCGCTTCGAGGAGGGCACCAACGAGATCCAGAAGACCGTGGTCTTCCGCGAGCTCCTGAACCGGACGGAGTCGGCCCGATGACCTCGCAGGGCACGCGTTTCCAGGACAAGGTGGCGTTGATCACCGGCGCCTCCCGCGGCATCGGGCGGGCCCTCGCGCTCACCCTCGGCCGGGGCGGGGCCACCGTGGTGGTGAACTACAAGAAGAACGCCGACCTCGCCGAAAAGACGGTGGCCGACCTGGAGGAGGCCGGGGGCCGCGGCCTCGCGGTCCAGGCCGACGTCGAGACCGTGGAAGGCGTGGAGAGCCTCTTCGCCGTGGTCAAGGACGAGTTCGGCCGGCTGGACCACTTCGTCTCCAACGCCGCGGCCGGCGCCTTCAAGAACATCCTCGACCTGAAGCCGCACCATCTGGACCGCACCTACGCCATGAACCTGCGGCCGTTCGTGCTCGGCGCGCAGCAGGCGGTCCGGCTGATGGACGCCGGCGGGCGGATCGTGGCCCTGTCCAGCTACGGCAGCATCCGCGCCTACCCCACCTACGCCGCGCTCGGCTCGATGAAGGCCGCCATCGAGTCATGGGTCCGGTACATGGCCCTGGAGTTCGCCCCGTACGGCATCAACGTGAACGCGGTCAACGGCGGCCTGATCGACTCCGACTCCCTGGACTACTTCTACGGCGTGCCGGGGATGGCCGACATGGCCACGGTGCTCGATCGCATCCCGAAGGGGCGTCCCGGCTCGGTGGAGGAAGTGGCCGAGGCCATCGCCTTCCTGCTCTCGCCGGGCTCCGAGTACATCACGGGCCAGACGCTGGTGGTGGACGGCGGGCTGAGCGTGGTCGCCCCGCCGTTCTTCGCCGACACCTCGGCGCCGCTCACCCTGGGCGATCGGCCCACGGGGGAGGCGTAGGTGCTGGAGCACGCCTTCCGTCCGGGCTCACTGGGCGGGCTGCGGGTCGCCAACCGGATCGTCATGGGAGCCATGCACCTCAACCTGGAGGCCCGCGAGGACGGCGGCGCCGCGATGGCGGCCTTCTACGCGGAGCGGGCCCGGGGTGGCGCCGGCCTCATCATCACCGGTGGCTGCGCCGTCAGTCCGGAGGGCTCGGGCGGACGGCTCTACGCCAGGATCGACGACCCCGCCCGGCACCCCGCCCTGGCGGCCTGGGCCCAGGCGGTCCACCGGGAGGGCGGCCGGATCGCACTGCAGCTCTTCCACGCCGGCCGGTACACCACGCGAAGGGCCACGGGACACACCCCCGTGGCACCGTCCGCGGTGGCCGGACGGTTCGGCGGGGAACCCCCGGCGGCGCTCGATGACGAGCAGATCCGGGAGGTGATCGGCCATTTCGCCGACGGCGCGCTCCAGGCGAAGGCGCTGGGCTTCGACGCGGTCGAGGTGATGGCCTCCGAGGGCTACCTGCTCAACCAGTTCCTGTCTCCGCTGACCAACCTGCGGGACGACGCCTGGGGTGGGGACGCCGCCCGGCGGATGAGGTTCCCCCTCGCCGTCATGGCCGCCGTACGCGCCGCGGTCGGCCCCGGTTTCCCGGTGCTCTTCCGGATCTCGGGCACGGACCTGATGCCCGGCTCCAGCTCCCCGGAGGAGGTACGGGATTTCGCCGTCGAGCTGGCACGGGCCGGGGCCGATGCGCTGAACGTCGGCGTGGGCTGGCACGAATCGCGGGTACCGACCGTGCAGGCTCTGGTGCGACCCGGCGCGTGGACCGGGCACACCGCCCGGATCCGGCGCGCCCTGCGGGCAGCGGGTCTGCAGACGCCGGTGATCGCTTCCAACCGGATCAACCGGATGGAGCTCGCCGAACGGGTACTGGCCGCCGGGCAGGCGGACTACGTCTCGATGGCGCGGCCCTTCCTGGCGGACCCGGAGATCGTCCGCAAGGCGCGGCGCCCGGGAGGGCCGGTGACCAACCTCTGTATCGCCTGCAACGAGGCGTGCATCGACCGTTCGCTGGGCGACGATCCGGTCTCCTGCCTGGTCAATCCCCGGGCCGGCCGGGAGCTGGAGTTCCCGCCGCCGCAGCCGGTGCGCAGACGCTCCGGACCCGCCCGGCTGGCGGTGGTCGGCGGGGGACCGGCCGGCCTTGAGGGGGCCAGGGCGCTGGCCGCGGCCGGCCACCGGGTCGAGCTCTTCGAGGCCGGGGACGGGCTGGGCGGCCAGTTCCGTCTCGCACGGCTCGTCCCGGGCAAGGCGGACTTCGGGGAGACCGTTCGGTATTTCGCGGCCGAGCTGCGCAGGCTCGGCGTGACGGTCCATCTGAACCGACCGGTCGACGCCGCCGACCGCGCCCTGCTCCGCGGGTTCGACGGGGTGCTGCTGGCCACCGGAGTCACTCCGCGTCCGGCCGGCCTGCCCGGGGAACACCTGCCGCACGTGGTCGACTACCAGCGCGCCTTCAGGCACCCCGAGGAGCTCGGACGGCGGGTGGCCGTGATCGGCGGCGGCGGCATCGCGGTCGACCTGGCGCACCTCCTGGCCGGCCGGAAGCACGAGGTGTGCCTCCTGCGCCGCTCGGGACGGATCGGCGACGGCATGGGCCGCAGTACGCGATGGGCCGTGCTCGCCGAGCTGCGTCGCCACGGGACGAACTGGCTGACCGGCGTGCGGTACGGCGCCATCCTGCCGGAGGGGGTCCTGCTGCGGGACGCCGACGGAGCCGGGCGGCTCGTCCCGGCCGACTCGGTGGTCGTCGCGGCGGGGCAGTCACCGGTGGACGCGCTGCGCCCGGTGCTGGACGCGGCGGGCGTCCCGTACCGGGCGGCGGGCGGCGCGGCCGATGCCCGTGGCCTGAACGCCGTCCGGGCGGTGGAGGAGGGCATGCGGGCCGCGCACGCGCTGGGCGCCGAAGCGGTCCGCGCCGGCGACTTCAGGAGGCTCGTCGCAGTCCCTCCCACGCGACGGCCGCCACGGCCTCGGCGGACAGCCGGTCCGCCCTCGTCAGCCACTGGGTGATCAGGCCGACGACGGCACCGGCGAGGTAGTGCGCACGCAGATCGGCCGGCAGCGCCCCGGCAGGCCGGTCGGACGGTTCGCTCAGCTGGGCCGTCACCTCGTCGGCGATCAGGTCGCGCAGGCGGTTGACGAACCGGGCGGTACCGGTCGGCCCGAGCATCCGCTGGTAGAGGGTGGCGTTCGACTCCACGTGCCGGAACAGCTCGACGAGTTCGGCGGGCATCCGGTCCGGCGGGTAGGCGAGCGGGCAGCGCGCGGCCGCGCGGGCGAGACCGGAGATCTCGCCCTCCATGGCGGCGAGCAGCAGTTCGTCCCGGTCCTTGTAGTGCTGGTAGACAGTGGCCCGGTTGACGGTGGCACGTTCCGCGATGTCGGCCATCGTGATGGTGTCGGCGTCCCGCTCCGATGCCAGTTCCAGCGCGGCCGTGCGCAGCAGCGCACGCGTCCGGAGCACCCGAGGGTCGACGCGGCTTCCCGAGGTCTCTGCAGTCGGTTCGAACACGTCCTCAGACTACCCCTGAACGACGTGGAAATGGATAAGCAACACATGTTGCATAATGGCGGCTGGGCTGTGGAGCCGCCGGAGGCGCCGGCCGGGAGGTCAACCGTGCACATCGAAGTCTGGGCCGACACGACCTGTCCTTGGTGTTTCCTCGGCAGGCACCGCCTGCACCGGGCCCTGGACCTGTGGGAGGCCGAGGGGCGGGAGCGGCCGGAGGTGATCTGGCTCCCCTACCAGGTCGACCCGCTGGCCCCGCGGACCGCCGTGCCACGTGACGAGGAGACGGCCCGGCGTCGCGCCGAACTGCACGACGCCGGGACGCGCGACTCCTTCCTGGCGGAACTGGCCGAGGCGGAAGGGCCCGGATTCGCCTGGCGCCCGCGGTGGCGGGTGAACACCTTTGAGGCACTGGCGCGCCGGCACGGCGGGAACGTCCTCCAGGACGCCGTGAAGTCCGAGCTGCTGCGCGCGCACTTCGTCCGGGGGGAGAACCTGGGCGACCCCGCCGTCCTGGTCGCCGCCGCGGAGGCGGCCGGCTTCAGCCGGGCCGGCGAGGCCCTGGCGGCGGGAGAGGGCGGGGCGCAGGTGCGCGCGGAGTCCGCGCGGGGCGCGGCTGACGGGATCACCGCGGCACCCACGATCGTGGTCGGGCGGCGCGCCCTCGCCGGAGCGCAGGACCCGGAGGTGATCCTCGGCTTCCTCCGCGACGCCGCCGAGGTCCTGCGCACCGAACCGGGGCTCGCCGCGGAGCAGCCGCCCGGGGCCGTCCCGGCGGACCCGCTGGTGCGGGACCCCGTGGAGACGTTCAGGTCCGCGGACCGACTGCTCCGGGCACGCGAGCCGTTGGAAGCGCTGCGGGTGCTCCGCTCGCTGCCCGGCGAGTACGCGCAGGACTCCGCCGTTCTGCTGCTGACCGCACGCTGCTGTTTCGCCACGGCGCAGCTGGGGCGGGCCGAAGGACTCCTACGACGGATCGTCGAGGCCGACCCGGCCGACGACTACGCGCAGTTCATGCTCGGCCGGTGTCTGCTGCGGCAGAGCCGCCAGGAGGACGCCAGGGTCCACCTGCGGATCGCCGCCGCGCTGAACCCGGACCCCGAGTACGTCGGCGTCCTGGCCCAGGCCGGTGTCTGAGCGTGCGGTCCGAGCGGAGGGGTGCCGGACGCCGTTGTCCGCACATCCATCCCCCGCCGGCCCGAACGCTCAGACCGCCAGAAGGCCGTCCTCCATCGCCCGGACGACGGCGAGCGTGCGGTTCGGGCAGTTCAGCTTCGCCAGCACATTGCCCACGAGCCGCTTCACCCCGTGCTCCGAAATCTGCAGCTGGCGCGAGACCTGCTTATTGCTCAGCCCCTCCGCCACCAGCCGGAGCACCTGGAGTTCACGCGGTGTCAGCGCGGCTCCGGCGGGACCCCAGGGCTGCGCGCTGCCGATCGAGTTCGGGCCGGCCCGGCCGAGCAGCCGCCGGGCCAGCGTGGCCGACACGTAGAACTTGCCCGCCATGACGTCCGCGACCGCATCGGCGAGGATCCGCGGCTCCAGCCCGGTCCAGTCGACGTACCCCTGCGCCCCGCTGTGCGCCAGCCAGGGCACGTCGAGCCCGTCCGGGCCGTCGACGAGGAGGAGCACCCTCATGCCTCGGCAGGAGAGTTCGCGCACGGCTTCGCGCGCGTCGTCGGTGGCGAGATCGTCCGAAGAAGCCAGGATCGCATCGAACTGCTGCCCGTCCCACATTCTGAGATCCGCGACGCCGACGTCGGAGCAGCGGATCGAGCTGATTCCGTGGAGGGAGCGGATCATGCCCTCAATTCCGTAGCGGTGAATGGTGTTCTGGATTAGCAGGGCGACGTGCAGCCCTGAGCCGCTCGGCTGAGCTCCCATTTGCACTCCTTTGAATAAGGGAAGTGTCAGACCCCGCCGGTGTACTCCGGTGAGCATCAACAGGGGATCAACGGGGGCTGACACGACAGAGACGATCACGGGCATGGGTCAGCGACCCATCGGGTGGGGGGCCGTCGGGTGATGCGTTCAGGGGTGAGAAGAGTCGGATCCGGCCCGGGCGCCGGATCAGGAGCCGTACGCGGCGGGAAACGCGACGGCGCAGAAGTGGTCGGGGCCTGCGGGCAGGTCCTGCACCACCCACGTGTCGGCTGGGCAGCCGGCGACGCCGTGCCGGACCACCGCGCGAGGTTGCGCCGGTGCGACGTCGAGGCTGCTCAGCGCCGCCTCGATGCCGATTCCGGTCGCCTTGGCCACGGCTTCCTTCCTGGTCCAGCAGCGGATGAACTCCGCCTGCATCCGCTCGGCGGGCAGTCCCGCCATGTACGAGAGCTCGCCGTCGGTCAGGACCGCGCCGGTGAACTGTGCGACATTCACCGGCCGCAGGACCTCGATGTCGGCACCGACCCGCATCCCGTCGGCCACCGCGCACAGCCAGTAGGGGCCGGACCTGGACAGGCTCAGCTCCCAGGACGTCCGCGGTGTCCGGATGAAGGGGCGGCCGTGGTGTGGGCTGCCGCAGCCCGGACAGGCGTACCGGCCGAAGCGGATCTCGCCGGCGTCGCAGTTCAGCAGCTCGCCCAGGTGTCGGCGGACCGCGATGTGCGCGGCCGCGTAGCGGGTCCCTCGGATCCCGTCGCGAAAGGACGTGTATCTGGTCCGCTCCTCCGGCTGGAGGAGGTCGAGGTCATCCGTTTCGAATGTGTCGGCCGACTGACCGGACCAGACCCGCAGCCGGGGGCCGAGTTCCGGTACGCCCGTCATCGGGGTCCCAGCCTCGATCGGTCGTCAACAACGGATGGTGCACTGTCAAGGTGCCTCACCATGCAACTCCCCCGTTGAGCAAGAATGGCGCATTGCCATGATCGTACGAATGAATGCTAGAGCCATGCAAGGAAAAAATTTCGCCACCTCCCCTCTTTTCAGCCGCGACGTGCAAAGCGCGCCAATATGTTTCGGCGTCATGAATAAAAAAGAACCGAGTATCTTTTTTAATCCCCGGCCCCCTCCCCGGGAACGGCGAGGCGGCCCGGCGGAGGTTCCGCCGGGCCGCCGTCGGGTGTGCGGGGCTATACGAGGGCGGACTCGTCGCAGCGGGCCACCCAGGACGCGAAGGGCTCCGAGGGGGACGTGCGGCCCGCCAGGTAGGCGCGGGTGAGGCGTTCCACGTAGTCCGGGAGGTCCGCCGCCGTCGTTTTCAGGCCACGGAGCTTCTTGCCGAAGCCGCCCTCCTGGTCCGCGGCGAGCGAGAGGGTGCCGCCCAGGTGGACCTGGAAGCCTTCCACCTGCCGGCCGTCCTCGTCCGCGACCAGCTGGCCCTTCAGGCCGATGTCGGCGACCTGGGTGCGGGCGCAGGAGTTGGGGCAGCCGTTGACGTTGATGTTGAGGGAGGGCGGCGTCTCCTCGCCCGCCAGCCGCTTCTCCAGTTCCGCCACCAGCGTCGCCGCCCGTTCCTTCGTCTCGACGATCGCCAGCTTGCAGTACTCGATCCCCGTGCAGGCCATCGTGTTGCGGCGCCAGGGGGAGGGGCGGGCCTGGAGGCCGATCTCCGCGAGGTCCGCGATGAGCGGTTCCGGGTCGGCCACGTCCAGGACCAGCAGCTTCTGGTACGGGGTCAGGCGCACCCGGCCGCTGCCGTGGGATTCGGCCAGGTCGGCCAGGGCCGCGAGCTTGGTGCCCGAGAGGCGGCCGGCGACCGGTGCGGCCCCGACGTACGACAGGCCGTCCCGCTGCGGGTGTACGCCGATGTGGTCGATCGGGGCCGGGGGCAGCGAGGGGGCCGGGCCGTCGAGGAGGGGCCGGCCCAGGTACTCCTCCTCCAGGACGCGGCGGAACTTCTCCACGCCCCAGTCGGCCACCAGGAACTTCAGCCGGGCCCGGCCGCGCAGCCGCCGGTACCCGTAGTCGCGGAACAGCCGGGCCACCGCCACCCACACGTCCGGGACGTCGGCCAACGGCACCCACACCCCGACGTGCTGCGCCAGGATCGGCACCGTCGACAGGCCGCCGCCCACCCACATGCCGAAGCCCGGCCCGTGCTCGGGGTGGACCGCGCCGAGGAAGGCCAGGTCGTTGATCTCGTACGGGATGTCCGGCAGCCAGGACACCGCCGACTTGTACTTGCGCGGCAGGTTGGAGAGGGAGGGGTCGCCCACGTAGCGGGCGGCGATCTCCCGTACGGCCGGGGTCGCGTCGAGCACCTCGTCGGCGCCGACCCCCGCGACCGGGCTGCCGACGATGACGCGCGGGCAGTCCCCGCACGCCTCGGTCGTCGACAGGCCGACCTCCTCCAGCCGCCGCCAGATCGCCGGCACGTCCTCGATCCGCACCCAGTGCAGCTGGACGTTCTGCCGGTCGGTGATGTCCGCGGTGTTGCGGCCGAAGCGCATCGAGACGTCGGCGATCGCCCGCAGCTGGGCGGCGTCGAGGGTGCCGCCGTCGCTGCGCACCCGCATCATGAAGTACTCGTCCTCCAGCTCCTCCGGGGCGAGCGAGCCGGTCCTGCCGCCGTCGATGCCGGGCTTGCGCTGCGTGTACAGGCCCCACCAGCGCATCCGGCCGCGCAGGTCGTCGGGGTCGATACTGGCGAAGCCCTCGCGGGAGTAGACCCGTTCGATGCGTTCGCGCACGAGGAGGGGGTCCTCGACCGCCTTGAACTCCTCGTTGGCGTTGAGCGGTTCGCGCTCGCCCAGCGCCCACTGTCCCTCGGGGCGCCGGGCGGCGGCGGGGCGCGCGGACCGGGCGGTCCGGACCGGCGGCGCCGCGACTGTTTCCGTCATGGTCCTGCTCCTTGTCGGGTCGTCAGGTGGTGCCGAGGCCCGCTACCGGGACGATCATTCCGCTGGGCAGCCAGCTCGCGGACCCGCCGTGGTGGTGGCCGCCGCCTCCGCCCGCGCCCCCGCTGCCGGGTACGTACAGCACGGCGGCGGCGTAGAGCTTCGCGGGCGCGGGGCCCGCCGTTCCGCGGGCCTCGCGCCAGGCCTGGTACCCGGCGGCGCTGGGCACCTCGCCGGGGAGACGGTCGCCCAGCGCGGCGGCGTACTCCACCGCCGCCGGGCTGCCGGGGGCGTAGCGCAGCGGGATGAGCTGGCCCGCGCTCGGCGAGAGCAGCGGCGCGGTCAGCAGCCAGGGCGCGAGGTACGTGCCCTCGGCGACGGTGCGGCCGGCCTCGACGTCGTGGACGGCGGCGTCGGCGCCCGCCCAGCCGGAGGTCACGACCAGCGGCCGGCGGGAGGAGGGGCCGGGCGCGCCCACGGAGATCCCGGCCCCCGCGGCGGCGGCGCGCACCTCGGCGGCGGCGGCCCGCCCGCGCGGGGAGTCGTCCTCGACGAGGGAGACGGACCGGGTGCCGCGCCCGGCGAGGAAGCCGACGGTCTCCCGCAGCGCGGCCGCGTCCGCCTCCGTCAGGGAGTCGGAGGGGCAGCCGGCCGGGGCCTTCGCGCTGCCGCCCAGCACCGATCCGGCGGCGGCGCTCGCGCACTCCGCCCCGTCGGCGCCCCGCAGCCCGGCCGGCGCCGGGGCGGCGCCCCCGCGGCCGGTGTCCACGGAGAGCGCGGCGACGGCCCCGCCGGCGGAGACCCACACCCGGCCGGGCCCGGCCGGCAGTTCGACCGGGACCCAGGTCAGCGCCGAACCGGGCCGGGGTCCGCCCCGGGCGAGGCGGTCCCGGTCGGTGCCGGCGGAGGCCCCGGGGGCGGCGACGGCCACCAGGTTGTACCCGGGCCGGTTCGGCACCACCAGCACCGGCACCTGCTGCCCGCCGAGGCCGACCGAGCCCAGCACCGGCCCCCCGGCCGCCGGGACCGCGGTCCCGCCTCCCGGAGCCCCCAGGGTCCCCGCCAGGGCCGCGCACGCCACCGCCGCGGCGAAGTACGCCGTGGCGGCGGAGCGGCGGGCCAGCAGCCGCGTGCGCAGGAGCAGCAGCACGCCCAGCGCCAGGGCGGCGGTCAGGACGACCGCCGCCGCGAGGACTGCGTTCACCGGCGGACGACGCCGTCGCTGACCACGAACAGGACACCGTGCGGCTGCGCGTCGCCGTAGTCGCCGTGCGGCCAGGAGGCGCGGTTGAAGCCGACGCACGGCTTGCCGGTGTTCTCGTCGCGGAACGACCGGTCGAGGGTCACCCGGCCGCGCCGGTCGAGGTCGAACATGCACACCCGGTGGTCACCGCCGCCGCCGAAGGACCCGGCGACGAAGTAGTTGGCCACCGCGATCCGGCTGACCTGCGTGGTCTCCCGGTAGACGCCGTCGGCGCCGCGCCTGAAGTTGTCCATGGCGCCCCAGTGCGGACCGCCGGAGCTGACGTCGCGGATCGGGACGGTGCTCACCAGCTCCGGGCAGTCCCGCTCGTGCCCGCCGCGGCCGGCCTCGGCGAGCTCGTCGACGGAGCACTTCGCGCCGTCGCCGGCCGCCAGGAGCTTCTGGATGTCCAGGACGTAGACCATGCCCGTGGTCTCGTCGAGCGGCTTGCCGTAGGGCACCGACTGGCCCATCACCGTGTGGAAGAGGAACCGGTCGTCGGGGCTGACGGCCAGCCAGCTGCCGTTGTCGCCGCTGCCGGTGATCCCCTTGTCGCCCTGGAAGGTCCGGTAGGCGGTGGTGTCGTCGAAGACCTCCTTCCACTGCGGGGCGGGCGCGGTGACGTCCGGGGTGTAGAAGACGGCGCCGCCGGCCATCGAGGAGACGAACGCGCCCTTGTGGCCGGGCCGGTTGGTCAGCGCGGTCTCCATGACCACACGGGACTCGCGGAAGAAGGCCCGCGGCTCCAGCGCCCCGCGCGGCCCGTCGGAGACCTTGGACACCGACTTCAGCACCGGGTCGTCGCGCCGGGTGATGTCGAAGACGCGGACGGTCTGGCGGGCCAGGTTCTCCTTCAGCGCCGAGTCCGGCGTCATGAAGTTGCGTGCCTCGGCGAAGTCGCTCGCCACCATGACGTTCAGGTCCTCGCGGACCGCGACGCCGTGCGGGTTGGCGCAGGTCGCGGCCGGCAGCGCCGGGACGTTGCCGCACTGTGCCGGGTCCTCGCCGGCCTCGGTCGCGGCCGGGATCTCGGCGAGGGTCTTGCCGTCCCGGCCGATCCGGACGATCTCACCGGGCGAGCCGGCGGCGCCGTTGCCGACCCGCACCTGGCCGTTGGTGTAGGTGCAGGGGCCGGTCACGTTCGGGCCGCCCATGTACGTCCCGTACGCGGTCCCGTCGCTCAGCACCTGGTAGGCGTCGGGCAGGGTGCCGCAGGGGGTGTCGGCGGCGGTGTTGACGCCGGCGATCGTCAGCGCGGGCAGGGCCTTCGCGTCGAAGACGAACGTGGTGTCGCTCATGATGCCGCCGGCGTAGATCCGGTCGCCCTTGTGCCACACGTACTGCATGTGGTGCGGCTCGTTGCCGTTGCCCGGGCCGACCGTGACGGTGTTGGCGACCTTGCCGTACGTGGGGGAGCCCGGGGTCGCGTCGATGACGGTCAGGAAGTCGGGCGCCGGCTGCTTGGCCGGGCCGGACCAGACGAGCATCCACTGCCGGCCCGGACCGCCGGCGGCGGCCACCAGGTGGTTGGTCGCCGAGTAGGTGACGCCGTCCGAGCCCTGGAAGGTGGAGGTCCAGGTCTCCGGCGTGCCGGCGGCGGCGGGTTCCGCCGCGGTCAGCATGGAGGCGGTGAGTCCCACCGCCGACAGACAGAGTGCGAGGCGGCGTATCAGCCTTCCTCGGCGCGGTCCTTGCAGGCTCATTTCTCCGCGTGCCTCTCCGGGGATATCGGGCAGAATGTGGGGGGAATCGGCGGCGTTATTTCCGGTCACTGTCGCACAGGGGTGCTGGCGGTCCGCTGATGTGCCGCTTACCGGGCCCTGACCGCGCCCCACAAAAACCCTGAAATGATGGAATGAGCAGGTCAGCGGGCTGTCATGGCCGATTCGGCCCGAATATACCCCCGATCAGCGGACCGTCAGTGTTTTATGCGTCGGCATTGCTAATCTCGGCTCGGAAATCCCCTGACCGGTTCGCCGCGTTCCCCTTTTTCGAAGGAGCCGCCGGGTGACGACGACTCAGGCACACGGAGATATGAGAGAGCTGGCCGAGCGGGCGGGCCGGGAGCTGGAGGACGCCTCCGCGCTGGAGATCCTCACCTGGGCCGCCGAGACCTTCGGCGCGAAGTTCTGCGTGACCTCCTCGATGGAGGACGCGGTGGTCGCCCACCTCGCCTCCCGGGTGATGCCGGGCGTCGACGTGGTGTTCCTGGACACGGGCTACCACTTCGAGGAGACCATCGGCACCCGCGACGCGGTCGAGGCGGTGATGGACGTCAACCTCCTCACGCTGAGGCCCTGCCAGTCGGTCGCCGAGCAGGACGCCCAGTACGGGCCCAGGCTCCACGACCGCGACCCCGACCTGTGCTGCGCCCTGCGCAAGGTCAGGCCCCTGGAAGCGGGCCTGACCGGGTACGCGGCGTGGGCGACGGGCCTGCGCCGCGACGAGTCCCCGACCCGGGCCGGCACCCCGGTGGTCGGCTGGGACGAGAAGCGGCGGAAGGTCAAGATCTCCCCGATCGCCCGCTGGACCCAGGACGACGTCGAGGCCTACGTCGCAGAGCACGGCGTGCTGACGAACCCGCTGCTGATGGACGGTTACGCCTCCGTCGGCTGCGCCCCCTGCACCCGCCGGGTCGCCGAGGGCGAGGACGCCCGGGCCGGCCGCTGGGCCGGGCGCGCCAAGACCGAGTGCGGGCTGCACGGCTGATGAGACGACCTACGGAGACGGAGCTGATGAGCGTGAGCGGCCAGGGGGCGACGGTGTGGCTGACCGGTCTGCCCAGCGCGGGCAAGACCACCATCGCCTACGCGCTGGCCGAGCGGCTGCGCGCCGAGGGCCACCGGGTGGAGGTCCTCGACGGCGACGAGATCCGCGAGTTCCTCTCCGCCGGGCTCGGCTTCGGCCGCGAGGACCGCCACACCAACGTGCAGCGGATCGGCTTCGTCGCCGGACTCCTCGCCGGCAACGGCGTGAAGGCGCTCGTACCCGTCATCGCGCCCTACGCCGACAGCCGCGACGCGGTCCGCGCACGGCACGCCGCCGAGGGCACCCCGTACCTGGAGGTCCATGTGGCGACCCCGGTCGAGGTGTGCTCCGAGCGTGACGTGAAGGGCCTGTACGCCAGGCAGGCGGCGGGCGAGATCTCCGGTCTGACCGGCGTCGACGACCCGTACGAGCCACCGCAGGCCCCGGACCTGCGGATCGAGTCGCACACGCAGACCGTCCGGGAATCCGCCGCGGCGCTCCACGCGCTGCTCGAACAGAGGGGCCTCGCGTGACCACCGTCATCCCCATCCGCAGGGCCCCACGGGCACTGAACCACCTGGACTCGATGGAGTCGGAGGCGGTGCACATCTTCCGCGAGGTGGCGGGCGAGTTCGAGAAGCCGGTGATCCTGTTCTCCGGCGGCAAGGACTCCATCGTCATGCTGCACCTGGCGCTCAAGGCCTTCGCGCCGGCGCCGGTGCCCTTCGCCCTGCTGCACGTGGACACCGGCCACAACTTCCCCGAGGTCATCGAGTACCGCGACCGTGCGGTGGCCCGGCACGGCCTGCGCCTGCACGTGGCCTCCGTCCAGGAATACATCGACGCCGGCACGCTGCGCGAGCGCCCCGACGGCGTCCGCAACCCGCTGCAGA
>NZ_JBEZWL010000083.1:0-32577 GCF_040648015.1 Streptomyces sp. NPDC029216
GGGGGGGGCGGGGCGGGCGGGGCGGCGGCCCCCCCCCCCGCCCCGGGGGACGGACGGTGACGTGCGTCATGCCGCACGCCTGCCGCTTGGGGCTACGCTGGTCGCCCACGAGCGGAGCGGCGCAGCTTCGCGCCGCAGCTCGCGGACCCGTTACGGGCCAGGGCGAGCACGCCCCCGAGGAAGCCGCCGTGTCCGTCGATCTCTCACCCGTCATAGCCGCCGGTACCCGCTGGCTGCTGACCGCCTTCCCACCCGCACCGGGGGCGTTCAGCCAGGCCCTGGCCGAGGCCCAGGCCCGGCAGGCCGTCACCCTCGCCGCGGCGCTGCGCTACCCGACCCCGCTCGACGCGCAGCTGCTGCATCTCCTCGGCCCGGGCGGAAGCGCCCGGCTGGACTGGCTGACCGGCGCCGATCACGGCGGCGACGCCGACGCCGACTGGCGGACCTGGGTGGACGAGACCGTCGTCAGCTGGGCCGCCTGCCTCCTGGCGGCTCCCGCCCTCGCCGCCGACGCCCACCACCTCGTCGATCGCGGCCAGGCTGGAGACCTCGCCCGTCTCACCCGCCCCGGCGACCACGAACACCACGCCGCGCCCCTGCTGCGCCACCCCGACCTGCTCGAACCGGTCGCCGCCCTCCACCGGGCGCCGCTGCTGGACCTGCTGGACAACGAGAACGCCGCTCTCGGATAGGCCGGGCTCTGGCCACTGCCGGGGGAACGCGGCGATGGTCAGACCGCTGCGGCTCACGGCCGGCGGGTTCAGTCGGCCGGTGACCAGAGGGCCGCCACGGTCCCGCTGCCAGGGGACAGCCGCTCCCAGCCGCCGGGCACGTCCACCACTACCACGCCCGAGGTCGGGAACCCCGCCCTCACCCGCTCCAGCAGGTCCGCAGGGCCGCTCCCGCACAGGCCGGCGGCCAGCTCGTGGATGCCCGGGTTGTGGCCGACCAGCACCAGGGAACCGAGGCCCGTTCCCCGCTCCGCCAGTACGGCGACCAGCATGCTCGGAGCCGCGTTGTAGAGCCGGTCGTCGTACACGGCGGGCGGCGGGTCCTTCAGCGCGGGGGCGGCGAGCTGCCAGGTCTGCCGCGTCCTGCGGGCCGGCGAGCAGAGCACCAGGGCGGGCTCGAAACCGGAGTCCGCGAGCCAGCGGCCCGTCCGGGGTGCGTCGGCCTTTCCGCGCTTGCTCAGAGCACGGTCGAAGTCGTCGATCGGCAGGTCCTTCGGCACGGCCTTCGCATGCCGCACCAGCAGCAGCCGGCATCCGGCCGCCCCGTCGGGGGCCGAGGACTCCGGTCTGGGTCCGGGGTTCGGGGACACGGCCGTCTCCTTCCGGTTGTGCACGGGCCGAGCTGCCCGTCCTGCCCGCCTGCCCATCGCAAGGAGGCGGAAACGCCGGGTGGCGAAGACTTCGCCGGCTTCGCCCCGAGCGCCGTCACATGTTCTTCATGCCCTGTGCATGGTCGAGGTGCGGCTCCCCGGCCCATGATCGGCTGACCGCCCGCATCCACCACCGAGGAGCAGCCTTCCATGTCCAGCCGCCGTACCTTCCTGGCCGGTTCGACCGCCGTGCTCGGTCTGACCGCCGTCACCGCCACAACCGCCACCGCCGTCGGAGCGGCGCAGGCGGCGGACTCGGCGTCGGTCCCGGAGACGGCGGACGGCCCGGCCGGCCGGCCGCCGAACTTCGTCGTCGTCCTTGCCGACGACCTCGGGTACGGCGAACTCGGAGCCTACGGACAGAAGTTGATCACGACGCCCCGCCTGGACCGGCTCGCCGCCGAGGGACTGCGTTTCACCGATGCCTACTCCACCGCCGCCGTCTGCGCCCCGTCCCGCTGCTCCCTGCTGACCGGACTGCACACGGGCCACTCCACCGTGCGCGCCAACCCCTCCTCCGGCGGCCAGGGTTCGCTCACCGCCACCGACACCACCTTCGCCCAGGTGCTCCGCGCCCGCGGCTACCGGACCGCGGTGATCGGCAAGTGGGGCTTCGGACCGGAGGCCGCCGGCCAGGACAGCCATCCGGCCGCCCGCGGGTTCGAGGAGTTCTACGGCTACATCGACCACAGCCACGCCCACCAGTACTACCCCGAGTACCTCTGGCACAACGACGCCAAGGAGCCCATCCCCGCCAACGCCGGCGGCGTCAGGGCCGTGTACGCCCCGGACCTGCTGGAGCAGCGCGCCCTGGACTTCCTCGACGCCCACGCGGACGAACCGTTCCTGCTGCTGCTCACCCCGAACGTCCCGCACGCCCCCAGTGACGTGCCCGACACCAGCGCGTACGCCGACCGTTCCTGGACGGCCGCGAACAAGGGGCACGCGGCGCAGGTGAGCTACTTCGACGCGCTGGTCGGCAAGGTCGTCGACCGGCTGCGCGCCCTCGGCCTGGAGCAGGACACCGTCCTCCTCGTCACCAGCGACAACGGCCCCCACGAGGAGGGCGGGGTCAACCCCGACCTGTTCGACGCCAACGGACCGCTGCGCGGCTACAAGCGCAACCTCTACGAGGGCGGCGTCCGCGTGCCCCTCATCGCCTGGGGCCCCGGCCGGGTCCGGCAGGGCACCAGCGACCGGCCCACCCCGCTGACCGACGTCCTCCCCACCCTCGCCGAGCTCGGCGGCGCCCCCGCCCCCACCGACGTGGACGGACTCTCCGCCGCTCCCCTGCTCACCGGCAGCGCCGACCCGGCCCGCCACGGTCACCTGTACTGGTTCCGCGACGAGCTGGGCGTCACCAGCCGGGCCGACGCGCAGGACGCCAAGCGCTCCACCTGGCTCGCCGAGGCGGTCCGCCGGGACGACTGGAAGGCCGTGCGCTTCGCCCCCGAACGCGACCACAACCTCCCCGACGCGAAGTGGCAGGTCGAGCTGTACGACCTGGCCACCGATCCCGGCGAGAGCCGCAACGTCATCGACAGGTACCCGGCCAGGGCCACGGAGCTGGTGGCCCTGATGCGCTCCTCCTGGAAGGACACCTATCCGCGCAGCCCGTTCGGCACCCGCCTGTCGCTGCCCGGCCTGGCCGTCCCGGGCCAGGCGTTCACCGTGACCGCCACCCTGGACAACGGTTCCGCCCGGCCCTGGACCAGCGCCGCGCTCACCCTGCGCGCCCCGGAGGGATGGACCGTGACCCCCGCTTCCCCTGCCACCGCGGACCAGCTCGCGGCCGGCGGCCGGCTCACCACCTCCTGGCAGGTCACCCCGCCCGCGGGCGCGGCCCCCGCAACCACGTGGGCGCTCACCGCGGAGGGCGCCGCCCTCACCCCGGCCGGCCCGGTCCGCTACCCGGCGACGGGCACCGTGCCGACCCCGCCCCCGGCCCCCACCCGGGACTCCTACCTCTCCGACCTCGCCTGGATCAGCGCCGCCAACGGCTGGGGACCGGTGGAGCGCGACGCCTCCAACGGCAAGAACGCCGCCGGCGACGGCCCGCCGATCTCCTTCGGCGGTACGACGTATGCCAAGGGCCTGGGCGTCCACGCACCCAGCGACATCGCCTACCATCTCGGCGGCGGCGCCGTACGGTTCACCTCCCTGGTCGGCATCGACGACTTCTCCGCCCGGCAGAGCACCCTCGGCGCCACCCGCGCCAAGGTCTACGGCGACGACCGGCTCCTCCTGACCACCCCCACCCTCACGGCGGCCACCGGCCCGGTCCAGGTCGACCTGGACGTCCGCGGGGTACGCGTCCTGCGGCTGGTGGTCGAGGACGCCAACAACCGCACCTCCTTCGACCACACCTCGTGGGCCCTGGCCCGGGTCACCGTGGCCTGACCCCCTGCCCCGTAGGACAGAGGCCGCTCCGGAGCACTCCGGAGCGGCCTCTTCCACAGCTCACCGACCGTGCTACACGGGGTCGGCGGCCACGCGGAACCCGATGTTGCCGGTCGAACTGTCGGGCGTGTTGGAGCTGCGCGCCGCGACGCGGTAGCGGTTGCAGTAGGAGTCGTGGCAGAGGTACGAGCCGCCGCGCATCGCGCGTGACGTCTCCTCGGCGGGGGTGAACCAGTCCGCGCACCACTCCCAGACGTTGCCGACCGTGTTGTAGAGGCCGAAGCCGTTGGGGCGGAAGGACTTCACCGGGGCGGTGGAGACGTGGCCGTCGGCGGCGGTGTTGAGCGTGGGGAACTCGCCCTGCCAGATGTTGCACATGTGACGGCCGTCGGGCATGAGCTCGTCGCCCCACGGGTAGCGGCGCTGCTCCAGGCCGCCGCGGGCGGCGTACTCCCACTCGGCCTCGGTGGGCAGGCGGGTGCCGGACCAGGCGCAGTAGGCCTGGGCATCGTTCCAGGACACGTGGACCACGGGGTGGTCCTGCCGGCCGGTGACGTTCGAGCCGGGCCCTTCGGGATGGCGCCAGGAGGCACCCTCCACCGCGCGCCACCACGGGACGGCCGCCACGGGCGGGGAGACGGCGGCGACCTCGTCGGCGAGGAAGGCTCCGAAGGTGAAGGAGAAGCCGAAGCGCTCGGCCTCGGTGGTGTGGCCGGTGGCCTTGACGAAGGCGGCGAACTGGGCGTTGGTCACCGCCGTGGCGGCGATCCGGAAGGGCTCCACGGCCACCTCCCGGACCGGCCCCTCGGCGTCCGCGGGGAAACCGTCCGGGTCGTCGGTACCCATGAGGAAGGTGCCACCGGGCAGGGCGAGCAGCTGCCGGGCCACCCGGGAGGGCGCGGCGGCGGGGGGCGGGGCCGCGAGGGTGAGGGTCGGGGCGTGGGCGTGGCCGGGGGTGCAGCAGGCGGGCATGACGGCTCCGTCGGGACGGTGTGCGGCCGGGCGGCCGTGCCTCGCGGTGACGGGCGCCCGGCCTGCGGTGCGGGGTGTAGCGTGCGCGGCTGCTCGGCTCTGCAGCCCTGGCGACGACAGTAGGCGAGGCGGAACCCCGGCTCCATGTACGGCAGATGAAATGGGAACCCGGTGAGGCGGGTCGGACGGGGCGAAGGCGGTTGCCGACGTGGACGTGGATCTGGAGATCGCCGCCGGTGAGCCGTTCGTCGTTCTCGGCCGGCCCCGTCTAGCGGGTCCACACCGTGCCGCGGGCCTCGTACTCGAGCATGGCCTCGACGCTCGTTGCCGCTTCCGGCCCGAGTTCGCGGCGTACCAGCCACAGGGCGAGTTCGAGGCCCGAGGTGATGCCCCCGGCGGTGACCAGATCGCCGTCGTCCACGACGCGTGCGCCCTTCAGTACGCCACCCTGCGCTTCGAGGTCGGGCCGTGCCTTGTGGTGCGTGGTGCACGGCCGGCCCCGCGTCAGCCCGGCGGCGGACAGCAGCATGACGCCCGTGCACAGCGCGCTGAGGGTGAGTCCCGGGCGGGCGGCGGCCGCCAGGGCGTGCGGGAGGGTGCCGCGCCGGATCTCGGCCCACACGCCCGGGTCCTCGCGGCGGGCGTACCCGCCGCCCGGTACGACGATGACGTCCGCCTCGTCCGGGGCCCACGGGTGCTCGACGCGTACCTGCGTGCCGTAGGCGCCCCGCACGAACCCGGGGCGGGAGGCGGTCACGTAGCGGACCTCCACCGGGCGGTCCGTGAAGAGGCGGGCGGCGGAGAAGACCTCGTAGGGGGCTGCGAAGTCGAGCTCCTCCACCCCGTCGAACATGGCGATGTGCACGCGCAGGTGGCTGCCGTCGCGCGCACCGGGCCGCCGGGAGGCGGCGGCCGTAGCCGCCGCGGCCGGTCCGGCTCCGGCAAGGCCGGCGACCGCGCCGAGGGCGGTCGAGGCGCGGAGCATGTCCCGTCGGTTCATTCGGTTCTCCTGATCCGGTGGTTCCGGTGGTTCGAGTACATGTACGGACGTCCACGCGCGGGGCACCCGGGCGTGCTCCGGCAGGGCGACCGCGGTGATCGCGGCGGCCGACGTGCCGAGGGGGGCCGTCCGGATCGGCGGTGTCGTCCATCGGGACCAGCCGCCCGGCCGAGGACCGCCACCGAGCCGCCCGATCAGGGCTAGGGCGGCGGACGAGACCGGCAGGAGAAGGACCAGGGAGCGCCTGGGGCCGATCCGGTCCACGATCCGGCCGCCTGCCGGGGACAGGACGGCGGCCGTTCCGTCTCCCATTTCAGGAACAGCGGCAGCACCGAGAACCTCATGGCGCACGTAGGGAACCCGGTCAGCCGCCGACCGGCCCGCCCCTCCAACTCCGTTGACTCCAAAGTGACTTGCGCTACTGCCACAGAAGTCCCCATCCTCGATGTCGCACACGTCGACCGACCGAGAAAGCAGTCGGGTGGCACAGCCCTCCGGTTCCCGTCCCTTCCTGTGCCGTGCGCCACAGCGGACCAAAGACCGGCAGCACCAAGCGCGAGGACGGGAACTCGTCATGAAGTGCGCACCCCCCTGCCCGGCTCGGGGAGCCGGTGCAAAGATGAAGGCGCCATGAAGCCAGGCCACTGTTCCCGAGCCGCACGGGCTGCGATGTTCGCAGCCGTCTGCGTGCTGCTCGCGGTCACGGGCCACGTCCTCATGTCCGGCACGGCCGTTCCGTGGTGGGCGATGCTGCCCGCGTTCGCCGTCACCGCCACGGGTGCCTGGGCCCTGGCCGACCGCGAACGCGGACTGCTCGCCGTCACCACCGCGACGGTCGCCGTCCAGGGACTGCTCCACGCCGGGTTCTCCTTGACGCAGTTGCCGATGGCGTCCGCCACGGCGGGCACACCTGACCGCCACGGCTTGCCCGGCACGGGCTTCCACACCCTGCACGGAATGCAGGACATGCATGGCATGCACGAGATGGCTGACATGCCCGGCATGGCGGCCATGACGATCGGCACCGGCCTCCCGGCCGCCGGTCACGACATGGCCGGCATGTCGACCACGGGAATGACGGCCGCGCACCTGCTCGCCGCCGTGCTGTGCGGCCTGTGGCTCGCCTACGCCGAGCAGGCCGCCTTCCGTCTCCTGCGCTCCCTCGCGGGATGGCTGTGGGCGCCTCTGCGCGTGCTCTTCGGCCTCCTGGCACCGCCGCCCCACCGCCCCCGCCTGCACGTACGCCGGGCCCGGCGCGGCCATGCACTGCGGCAGCTCCTCCTCGTCCACGCCATCACCTCACGGGGTCCTCCGACGGGAACCGCTGTCCTGTGACAGCCGGCTCCCCGAGCGGACGCTGACGGCACCGCGCCGTCGCCCCTCGGGCATCGGTCATGCCCTCCGGCAGGCCGTACACCCCTTCACCGGCCCCGCCGTGCGCGGGCCGGACATACCCTTGCCCGTAAGGACCTTGTGGCGATGACTCCTGCCCTGCCCCAGCCCACCCCGCGCTCCCACACCGGCCGGAAGGCCTCCCGGCCCACCGCGGAGTCCGAGACGGAGTTGACCCGGCTGGCCCTCGAAGCCCGCGACGGCGACCCGGCCAAGGCCGACCGCCTCGTCCGTGCGCTCCACCGCGACGTGTGGCGGTACGTCGCCTACCTCAGCGCCGACCCGCAGGCGGCCGACGACCTCACCCAGGACGTCTTCCTGCGCGCGCTGGCCGCCCTCCCCCGCTTCGAAGGCCGCTCCTCGGCCCGCACCTGGCTGCTGTCGATCGCCCGCCGCACCGTCGTGGACAGCGTCCGCCACGCCGCTGCCCGCCCCCGCCTGTCGAACCAGCAGGACTGGCAGACCGCCGCCGAGCGAGCCCAGCCGTCCGGCGCACCGGGTTTCGAGGACGGCATCGCCCTGGCCGAACTCATGGCGCTCATACCGGCCGAACGCCGCGAGGCCTTCGTCCTCACCCAACTCCTCGGCCTCCCTTACGAGGAGGCGGCAGCCGCGGCGGGCTGCCCCATCGGAACCGTCCGCTCCCGCGTGGCCCGTGCCCGCCTGAATCTCATCGCCCTCCTCACGGACCCGGACCCGGCGCCCACCACACCGCCCTCGGCCACCAGGGCACGGATCGGGCAGCGAAGCCGTGCGGCCGGCCAACCGCTCCTCGCCGCTTCGACGGCGTGACCCCCGGCCTGCGCCGTCGAGGCGGATGACACCAGGTCAGCGGACCCGACCACGCAGCTCCAGGTGCGTGGTCGGGAGCTCCGGGGAGGGGCCGAGGGCTCGACCCCGCCCGCACCACCGCCGGGCGCCTGCTGCTCGCCGGGACCGCCGCGACCGTGGCCGGCGGCGCGGCGAAGGCCCTCCAGGACGCGACGGCGTTCGCGCAGCAGTGGTGGCGGCCGGGTCCTGGGGAGGAGCTGCTGCGCGGCTACGACGCGGCCCGGGGCGGGGCCGGACGGGAGTTGGTCGCGCTGGCGCGGCGGCTGGGCCGGGCGCGGGTGGAGCGGACGCCGGACTGGGTTCCTCTCGCCGGACGAGCTCGCGGTGTGGCGGCAGGACCGGCTCGCGGGGCTCCCCCGGGATCGGCGGTCACTCCATGTAACGGTAGCCGGGGCGGGGCAATGCCCGGGGGTGAAGCGATCGTCGCTGGTCAGGCGGTTCTTTATGTCGTTTTCCGGGCGTTTCGGCGGTGGGCGAGCGGTGGTTCCGGTTGCGGTCGGTGACCTGATGGCGGTGAGTGGTAGAGGGCACCAACGCCCTCCCGGCCGACTCCGGCCACACCAACACCGTCATCTCTGAACAAGGAGCAAGCCGTTGCACCGCATGACCCGCTATTCCGTCCCCGCCGCCCTCTGCGTGACCCTGCTGACCGCGTCACCGGGTATCGCGGCAGTCGCCCGCGGTCCCGAACAGCCGCCCGTCAGCGTCACGGAGCAGGCCGTCCCCGGCAGCGACGCGCTGCTCGCACATGTTCAGTCGCTCGGCGCTGCCGCCGAGGTGCTGGAGCCCGTCACGGATCTGCTCTCGGCGGTGCTGAAGTCGCCGGACGGGAAGGTGTCGGAGGCCGAACTGGCCGCGGTCAAGGCGAAGATCGAGCCGGCGTTCGCGGACCTGAAGAAGGCCGTCCCCGCCGCACAGGCTCCGGCGAAGCCCGTCGTCAACACTCCGGTGAAGCCGCCGGTAGCCGAGCCCGCGAAGCCGGCGGACCCGGCGGTCAAGCCGCCGGTAGCCGAACCGGCGAAGCCCGCGGACCCCGCGGTCAAGCCGCCGGTAGCCGAACCGGCGAAGCCCGCAGACCCGGCCGTCAAGCCGCCGGTAGCCGAACCGGCGAAGCCCGCCGACCCGGTGGCGGAGCCGCCCATGGCCGAGCCCGCCAAGCCCGCCGCCCCCATCGCTCAGCCGCCCGCAGCCGTCGAGCCCGCGAAGCCGGCCACCGTGCTTCCGGCGGCCGCCCCCAAGGCCGCCCGCGCCGCTGAGGCCGTCGCGGCGATCGACAAGCTCAAGGGCTCCGTCGACAGCCTGCTCAAGGTCGCCGAGAAGGGCGCCTCCGCGTCCGACGCCAAGGCCAAGGCCAACACGGTCGTGGCCAACCTGGGCGCCGCCCTGACCGCCCTGCTCGCCACCGGCCAGCAGAAGGCTCCCACCCTCTGAGTACCGCCTCCCGCACCACGATGGCCCCGGCCTCCTCCGGAGGAGGCCGGGGCCATCGCGCGTCCCGCGCTCCGGTTCCATACAGCCCCCGGATCGTGAGGTGCCGAGTGACGGTACCGAGGCGCTCGCGGGCCTGCTGGGCGTTGGCCGCGCCGACGAGAACAAGGACTTGCGCCGAGGCTGCGCGGAAGGCGCCCGACCTCGCGGTGCGCGACCACCTGAGGGGCCGCACGGATCAACGCCCGCCTGCGTCGATGACAGGTCCGCGCTCAGCAACCTCCCGACGAGGAAACGATTTTGGTGTGCCGTAAACAACCCGACTGCTCTAAATGATCACTCGGAGGGATGGTTTCCCTGATCAGAGGTACGGGGAGCGGCCGAGACAGCAGTGTGAGGATGCCGTGCGGCAGGGAGCTGCTGGGCCCCAGGAGCTCCCCGCCCGCCCCGGGTCACCGCGCGTGCCGTGCGGTGATTCCATGACTACGCAAGGAGTCGACCAAGCATGTCCACCCCTGTCGTTGACATCTGGGGGCCCGCCTCCCCGCAGGCCCGTTCCTCCTTTCCCCCCGCGCCGGCAGCGCACGACGAGTGGCCCCTGGAGGGCGGAACGGCCTGGGTGTACTACAGCCCGCTGAACCGCCGGCAGCTCACGCGGCCCGTGATCCTCTCCGACGGCTTCTCCGGCGGATCCACCAACCTGGACGAGATCTGGCACGGGCTGGAGGAGAACGGAAACTTCCGCTTCGTCAGCGAACTCCATGCCATCGGCCGCGATGTGATCATCCTCGGCTACCACGACCGTACTGCCTCGATCACGGCCAACGCCGAGACCGCGATCGAGTGCATCCGCCGGGCCATCCACGAGCGCGTGGGTGTCGCGAAGCTGGCCGTGGGCGGCTTCAGCATGGGCGGCCTCATCACCCGCTACGCCCTGGCAAGGATGGAGAACGATCCCGGCCTTCCGGACCACGAGACCGCCACGTACCTCTCCTACGACTCCCCGCACCAGGGGGCGTGGTTCCCCGTCTCCCTCCAGGCCTTCACCCACTACGCGACGGACAAGTGGGGAGACGTTCCCACCCTCGGTCCCGTACTGCGCCAGCTTTCCGGGCTGCTCAACAGCCCCGCGGCCAAGGAGATGGCGGCCTGGCACATCGGCAAGGTCGACGCCGAGCCGGCGCAGGCACCGGAGCGGCTGGCGTTCCTCGACAAGCTCGCCGAACTCGGCGGATGGCCGCGCAGCGTCCGCAAGATCGGTGTCGCCAACGGCGTGAAGACCGGCGTCGGAAACGGCGCCGAGGCCGGTGCGACCGCGGTGAGGGGCGACGGTGAGACGCTGCAGGACACCTGGCTGAAGATCCAGGCCCAGGGTGACCAGATCGTCGCCAGGCTGCAGGCGGCGGGCGACGAGGCGACCATGGTGCGCACCAGCGGGCTGCCCGACATCGATGGCGCTCCCGGCGGTGTGTTCACCATGCAGTCCCCGGTCGGCGACACCGGCAGCTTCGGCCTCGCCGCCCTGCTCATGAGCCTTCTCGGCAACGTGGTCGATCCCGGCGTCATCACCACGTCCTGCTTCATCCCCAGCATCAGCGCCGTCGCGTCCGGCGACATCACCGACCCGAAGGCGCTGCACGACCCGATCGCGGCGGGTGACAGCGCGCTCGACGCCTTCCACTGCGCAGGGCGCAACGAGGGCCACACCACCATGACCGAAGAACTCGGGGCGTGGCTCGTGAACGAGATCGCGGCCGAGTGACCACCGGGGTGGGCTGGTCGGCCCCGACAACCGTCCCGCCCACCCCGGCCCACCCCGGTGCCGGAGAACCACCACGAATCCACCCCGGGCGATCTCGACACTGCGGCAGCTGGGGTCATGCCTGGTACATCTCCTGGGTGAGCTGCAGGACGATGAATTCGGCGGGTCGCATGGTGGCGAGGCCGACCTTGATGATGAGTCGGCCTGCCGTGAGGTCGTCGTCGTCCATGGTGAGGCCCTTGCCGATCTGGCCCATCCACCACGCAGACGGCGATCAAGGACACCGTCTGGAGTTGCTACGGGTGCGCTGGAGCGCCATCACCGAACACGGCATCCGCCTGCACCACCGCACCTACGACCACGACCTCCTCGCCCCCTACCGGGGCCGGCCCTCCCCCATCACCGCCCGTGGCGGGAAGCGGGAGGTCCACCACAACCCCCACGACGCCCTCGGCCAACTCACGCACCGAGCACACGGAGGAGACGCCACACGCACCGAGCGCCATGCATGACCTCGTCAGCGGTTCCGTCGGGCCAGGCAGCCGAGGTGTTCCGCCGTCACTGGTGCGCCCTCGATCAGGTTCCGGTCGTAGAACACGGGGCTGACTGCGACCCGCTGGGTGCCGACGACCACTTCCAAGGCGGCGTCGTGGCCGGGGACCACCTGTCGACGGGCCCCCGGCAGGGCCGTGGCCAGCGTGGCCGCAGAGGCCTCCTGACCGGGGGCGTAGCGGATCACAGCGGGCCCGTCGGGGCGTACCGCTGGTGCTGTCGCCGAAGTGTCGGTAACGCGGAACCGTTTGGCTTTCAGTGCTGCTGCCACCTTGGCGTCGTCGACACGCACATTGATTCCGGCGGGGTTGGCGGGCACGGAATTCTTGGGGGTGGGCTGGATGCGTTGGTCGCCGGTGATCGGGCGGTCCTCCGCCAATGCCTTCCACAATGCGTTCGAGCGGGCTTCGTGCCAGACGAGGGTAGAGCCGACGCCGGGGACACGGTGGTCGAATTCCTGAATCGGTACCGTGGCGAACTCGGTCTGCCCGGGACGCAGCCGTGCCAACGCCAGGCCGATGCGCACCAGGTCTGCCGCGTCGGTGTGGTCATCCGTGCGCACCGACTTCAACAGCGCGGCTGCGGTTTCGGCTGCCGCAGCCGGATCGGCCAGCGCGCCTTCCGTGATCAATCGGGTCATCAAGTCGGAAACGGCGCGCTGCTGGCGGCGCACCCGGCCGAGGTCGCCCGGGCGTTCGATGTGCCGTGCCCGAACGTAGCGAAGGGTGTTGTTGCCGTCCGCATGGTGCATACCCGGTGTCAGGTCGAGTCCGGAGTTCTCATCCTTCAGGTGGGTGTCGGTGCACAGGGTTGCCCCGCCTAGCCTGTTGATGGCCTGCTCGAAGCCGGTGAATCCGACTTCGAGGTAGTGGTCAACGTGCAGCCCGGTGATCTTTTCGACCGTCCTGACGGCGAGTTTCCCTCCGCCGCGGGCGTATGCGCCGTTGATCTTGCCGCGTACGCCGCTGCCGTCGGCATACTCGACGTAGGAGTCGCGAGGCAGCGACACCAGGCTCACCCGGCGTGTGTCCCGGGCGAGATGGACCAGCATCATCACATCGGTGCAGTTGCAGCCTTTGCCGCCGACGTGCAGCCGGTTCTTCTCCGCCTTCGACAGCCCCGCCCGGCTGTCCACACCGACGACGAGGATGTTCGTCCCGCTCGCCGCCGCGGCGCGGTCGCCGGGCGCGCCGACCCAGGCCACGCCGGAAGCCAGCGTGGTCAGGAGAGTCAGGGTGGTGGCAACACGCAGCACGGTGAGCTCCCAGGGGGATTCGTGTCTGCGGGCCCGGCCGTGACCCGGCGCGCAGAGTGGACTTGACGCCGAGGCTAGCGACGCGGCTCGTCCCGCCTGCGGCTACGCGCCGGTGAGTACTCCTGCCGGGGGAGCCCCGGCACCATAGTGGAGTGAGACGTCGTCCACGGCGGGCCGTGCCAGCCCCGCGGGTCCGGCAGCGAACGTCCGCAGGACGTTTTCGGTGACGGTCCGGGTGAACGCCCCGGCCCGGCCATCCAGTCCGTGGTTGGTCTTTTCGCCACCTGGACCGGTTGCCTCCAGCGATTCCACCCAGCGCATCGTACCCGCGGCGAACAGTCCGGCACCGGACGGAAAGGAGGCGTAGATGGTGTCCGCGTACGAGGCGCGGCCTTTGCACACCACGGGGGAGTGGGCCAGGACCTCGATCGGCCGCGGGGTCGGGTAGCGCAAGTCCACGCGGTCGTACTCCACCCCTACCAGATGCGCGAACGCGTCGCCCCGCACCGTTCCGGTGCCGGACAGCAGCCAGTGGTCCGGCCGCGCCACCACGTACGGCGCATCGACTGGGTAGCCGTCGTAGATCACCCCGAGCAGGCTGCTCTCGGGCTCGGCGGCCGGTTTGCGGCGGAAGTCGTTCGTCGGTGGCAGCCCGCGCACGAAACCCGGATCCTTCTTGTAGTCCGCCTTGTAGCAGATCACCACCCGGTCGGCGCCGACCGGTGAACCCTCGAACCGTACGCGTCGGTAGCAGCAGTTCGCCCCGAACACCGCCAGGTTCACCCCTGCGTCCCGTGCCTCAGTTACCTGTTGCCTGTACTCCGGGCTCCAGTACTCGTCGTGTCCGGGAGAGATGACCGCCACCGCCCCACGTAGCAGCCCCTCCTCACGGGCCACGTCAATACCCGTCGCGTACGCGAGAGGAATGCCGGTCTGCTCGGCGAGCGCCAGCAGCGGAGCCTCGTACGTCAGGAAGAGACCCGCCCCGTACGCCCGCTGGTAAGGCCGGTCGAAGCTCACCGCCAGCGACCGTGAACCCTTCTTTCCCGTCGTCCCCTTGTACAGGTCCGCACCGCCCCACCGGTTGTACGCCTGCCAAGTGGCCACGGCGTTGACGAACACCACCCGCCCGGCCGTCGAGGCCGACCGTACGGTCATCGGCACGAACCTCTGTGCCGGCTGTCCCCCCACCGCGTCCAGCCGCAGCAGATAACAGCCCTCCGGCCAGCCCTGAGTGTCCACTTCAAGGCTGGGCTTCCAGTCGGTCCAAGCCATCCGGGTCCCCGCCTCGACCCGCGGTGCCGGCTGCACCATCCCGGGCAGGGCGGAGGACCTCCACACCAGCCGGGCCCGGGCGCCCCCGTACCAGCCCATACGGTAGGCGGACACCCTGAACGAGGGGGCGGTTGTCGACACCCGCAGTCCCACCCGCTGGCCTGGCCTCACCGAGCAGCAGTCGGCATACCCCTCGATCGCCCGCGCCGCCCCCGCTAGCGTGATCCGCCAGTCCGACGCACCGGGAAGCAGGTTTTCCGCTTCAACGTCGAAGGATCGCGCTCCCCTGTCGGATCCAGCTGCAGTCACTGGGCCAGACCCCACAGCTGCCAGTGCGGCAGCTGCGGCCAGCCCGAGCACTCGTCGACGGCCAGGCCCAGAAGCAGCTCGTTCGGCATACTCGTTCCGTCGCACGGCACCTCACCCCGAGCAGCACGCTGCCCCCCGTAGGAGGCGGTCTCCGAGCTGCACGCAGCGCTCGGTTCCAGCACCGTACGCCGTGCGCTGACTCGACCACCCTCTGCCAAGCCGAAGCCGCATCCTTCCTTCACCGGATCGGCCCAGGTATCGGTCGTCCCAGGAGCGCTCATCCCTAGACCAGATCAGCGAGAGTGCCTACGAATCCTTGAGGCTCTTCACCGCCTGGTCAGGTCGCTGAGGAGCTGCCAGCTCGATACCTCAGCCCCAGGCAGACGCGGTGCTGCGGCCGATTCGCGTCCAGCGACGTGGCGCGCCGTCTCGCTGAACACCAGGATTTCGTGGACAGCGTCGTTGAGGTCGGAGCCAAGGGAACTCGCCGGCAGGGTGATGGTCTCTTGATTGCCCCAGATGGACGTGAGGAGGGCAATATTGCAGTGGTTGTAGCCCTTCATGGAGGAAACGTTCGTGGCGATGTCCTCATAGTTGACTAGTCGGTAGGGGGTGCTGTCGCAGCCACCCTCGTAGCCATAGAACGAATCCAGGATTTCGCCACCGTAGCCGGAGTCCCTGTACTGCTCCAGAAGGAGTGTGTGCCGCTTGCCATGGAGGGCGGCAGTGACCGCCTCGGAGCGAGAGGTGTCCGAGCACGCCAGGATGGGCTCCTGCTCCCCCCGGCCTACGGCGGCGGGCGACAGGAGGGTGGCGCAGTAGCTGGTGTGGGGGGCAGCGTAGACGGTTGGTGCGGTCGCGGTGGCGACAAGAGCAACCAGGCCGGTGACCGCAGCCCCAGCAGCTAGGGCCAGGGATTTACGCACGACGGGGAACCTCCCGAAGTAAAGCGGGGGCATGTGGAAAGGAGCCCTGTTCGGCACAGGTCCGGTGATCATCCCAGCACGGATCGGGCGGGCGCCAAGGACGACACACTCATGGCGATGGTGGCGTGCTCCCTGCGTCTCCCGTCAACTCTTCGTGGCTCCGCGATGGACTGTGTTCCCTGGCCCTGTTCTGGCCGTCCACCAGGCTCCAGGCGCGGGCAGCACCCAGTGCACGGGGATTCCGGGCTTGGTGCGGCGGATGACCAGCATCGTGTCGTCCGCGGTGACGAGGACGGCTCGGACTCGTTCGATCACCGTGACCGTCGGCCACTCCCCGCCCCCACCCGGCGCACGTCTGGCCCTGCCCAAGGGCGGATTCGGCCTGCCCGGCCTGCGTGAACGGACGGAACCGGCCGGGGGCCGACTCCATGCCCGACCCGGTACGGACGGATCCCACATTCTGACGGCGACCTTCCCCGCCTCGAACGGCACCACTGGCCACGCCACTTCACCGCGATGACACGGCCCGGCCCACCCCCGCGACCGCCGACTCTCGTCCACGAGCCGTTGCCAGCCGCCAGACGCCCTCTCTCTTCTGGCCCATCCCATCTCCTGCAGGACCGCGCGGGCCGGTTCGACGGCGAGTTGACGCTGATCGGTGGGATCGCCGCGCTGCACCACGTGATGTGTTCCGCGGCCGGTCGGTGCCGGTTGGATCGGAGGGCGTGGGCGGGGCGGCGGTCGGGAGGAATGTGCCGTGTTTCCTGCCCTGGAGGCATCCTCTGTGATGGCGGCTGACGGGCGCCGGTCGGCGGGGTCACCCCGGCCGGTCGCAGGATCGCCTGTGGGCCGGAAACCGGCAATGATCAGGGAGCCGGCCTGGTGGCCCGGCGGGCCCAGCCAACCGGATGCCGGGGCCGTACGGGTGCCGTGGCTGGGAGCGTCCGCCCCGGGGCTGTACGGGGGTGCCGGGGCGGACGACGCGATGCATACGACCTCCACGGTGGTGATCTGCGCCGCAGGCGTGGCACCCGGACTCCGGAACGCCGGAGTCGGCAGGTCCGCCCTGGCCCCGCAGGGCGGCGCGGTACCTCCGGCTCCGGTCGGTCAGTGACCACCCTCGCTGGAGACGGGTCTCACCGGCCTGGTTCCGGCCATGCGTGCGGTGCGGCTCCCCGAGCTCCCACCAACGCCAGGGGACTCGGCACACGAGGGCGCAGGCGGGACCCCGCGCTCATTCGCCTACGGCGGTCAGCCGGGCCGGCCGGGTGTCTGAGAGGAGCCAAGCCGATACCGCGCCGCCATCCCCTGCCGGAGCTCACCACCCGAGCCTGTCTCATGGCGACGGCCCGTCCGGCACGGCAGTAGTCCGCCACAGCCATCACCGTGACGCGGAGGCACCCCGTCCCGATCCACCGCGGCGCCCCACGTCCACCAGCGGGGCACTGGCGGCAGGGCCCGCTTGGGCGACCTCGGGGAGCCCCGACCGCCTCGCGTGGCTCCCTTTGCCAGGCCCGTTTCGGGCCCTGCGAGCCGGGGCCGGGTATACACCCCCACCGCTGCCCGGCCCCGGCACCACCCACGGCGGGCCCTCACCTCTGGCGCACGAGGATTCCCGCCGACCGGCCTGCCCCGCTCCTGTGCCGTGCAGGGAGGGGTGCGCCGGGCCGCTGGTGGGCGGGGTGCGTTTCCGCTGGTCGGCGGGTAGTGGCGACGGCCTGCGACGCCCAGGATGGAGATCGTCCTGATGCGGCGCGATCGCCTTCCGGCCTCGACAGCACTGTTGTGCCGCGCCGTTCTCTCCCGGCAGCCACGGTCCTCATCCAAGCAGTCCATGGCGCCGGAACAGTGATTCACCCTGAAATGAGTACGCACAGTGATATCTGCAGCATCCCGCTTTGCCCCTGCCCGTTTCCGGACGGCCGCCGTGCTGGTCGCCGCGATCGCCGGGGCCGTCGTCCTCGCCGGCAACCCCGCGTCGGCCGCCGACCACTCCCCGGCGGAGCAGGCGGCGCGGACCGCGACGGCGGTGGAGAGGGCCGCATCGGGCACCGGTGACGTGATCGCCGACGACAGCGGTGTGCTCGCCTCGACCGCGGCCGCCTGGACGCGCGTACCGGCGGACGCCGCCTCCACGGTCGGGATCGCCCTCTCCCCCAGCCGGGATGCGGCCGGCATCCCCACCGCCAACGGCACGGTCATCTACCCGGGCGCCGCCGGGACCGGCAGCCTCGCCGCCCAGGCCCTGGACGACGGGGGCATCCGTCTCCTGGTCACCCTCGACAACGCCCAGGCGCCCACGGAGTACAGGTTCCGGCTCGACCTGCCCGAGGGCGCCACCCTCGTCCGCCAGGGCGAGACCATCGGCGCGTTCGAGGCGCCGTGGGCCAAGGACGCCCACGGCGCTCCCGTCCCCACCGCCTACCGCATCGAGGGCACCACCCTGGTGCAGAGCATCACGGTCACCGAGCGGACCGCGTTCCCCCTGGTGGCCGACCCCACCTGGGAAGGCATGAAGAAGCGCGGCAAGGCCGCGCTGAAGAACTCCAACAAGTCCACCGTCACCGGCGCGGCCGCCGGCTGCGTGGTCGGGGCGATCAGCGTGGCCGGCGCGGGCTGCGGACCGGGCGCGGCAGTGGGAGCGGTCGGCGGCTTCGTCAAGGGAGCCGGCGAAGGCTTCATCAAGGGCAAGTAGCCGTGGAAGCAGAACAAACCCCCATGCCGGACAGCCCGGACGACCACACCCGCCCCCACGGGCCGGAAGGTTCGGAGCCGCACACCGGGGCCGCTCACCAAGAGCACTCGCACAGTCCTGCTGATGTGCCGTTGTGGCCGTTCGTCGTCGTGGCCGTCCTGCTGTCCGCCCTGCTCCAGCTCCCCCTCCAGCGCGTCCTTCCCCAGGACGGCTGGGCCGGATATGCCGTCACTTTCCTCGCCACACTGATCAGTGCCACGATCACCGGCCTCGCCGCACGACTCTTTTGCCGAGGGTGACGATGTACACGGCCCGGTTCGGATAGCGAAAGGGCGGCGAGGGAAGCTCCGCCACGTACCCCTTCGAGGGCAAGGGGACCCGACCGATCGGCAGTCAAATCTGACTACTCGTCGGTAAAGTCAGCGAAAGGTCAGCATTCGTCCGACCCAACCTGGTGACAGCCTGCAACACATGAGACTTGGCCGTCGGCACCGAAGGCTCTCGCGCCATGTCCGGCGGCCTTCCCTGAGACACTAAAATCGGAGGGCCGAGCGCGAGCGCGACACCCAGCCCTCGCTCACACAAACCAGCAGGTCAACGCACCCTTCCCCTGGGTTTCAGGTGGGTCGGGGGGAGCTCAGGGGCCGGAAGCGGAGGGCCGTCGTAGCCCTTGACCTCGCCGAATCGGGACCCGTTCATCCAGTCTTCTCGGGCCTGCGCGATATCATCGTGTGACCGTCCGATCCAGTTCCAGAACATCACGATCTCCTCCTCGAACGGCTCCCCGCCCAGCAGCATCAGGCCCGCGTCCGAGGCCGCGCGCAGCGGGAGTTCGGTGCGGCCGCAGCCGAGGTAGAGCATGGAGCCGGGGAGGACCGGGACGCCGTCCACGTGGGCCTCGCCGGACATGGAGAGGACCGCGTACTCGAAGTCCGGGTCGAGGGGGAGGCGGGTCTCGGTGCCGGCGGTCAGGGCGAGGTCGGCGCCGACGATGGGGGTGTACGCGGTGCCCGGGGAGGTCGCCGTGTCCAGGGTGCCGAGGATGACCGTGGCGTTCAGGCCGGGGGCCGTGACCTGCGGGAGTTCCGCGTGGTGCTGGAAGTGCGGGTCGACGTCGCGGTGGGAGTCGGGCAGGGCCACCCACAGCTGGGCGCCGTGGAGGAAGCGGGCATGGGGGCGCGGGCTCTCCTCGGAGTGGCTGATGCCCCGGCCGGAGGTCATCAGGCCCAGCTCGCGCGGGCGGATCGTGGCGAGGCCGCCCGTGCTGTCGCGGTGCAGGACCTCGCCCTCGTGCAGCCAGCTCACGGTCTGCAGCCCGGCGTGCGGGTGGGGCGCGACCTGCATGCCGGGTTCGTCCGCGATGTCGTCCGGGCCGTAGTGGTCGACGAAGCACCAGGCGCCCACCATGCGGCGGCCCAGGTTCGGCAGGAGTCGGCGGACCTCGGTGGATTCCCCGAGCTTGACCGTGCGCGGGCTGAGGAGCTCCCGTACCGGTTCGGCGACGACGAAGCCGCGGCCGCCGCAGGCGGAAAGGGCGGGCTGGCGATCGAGATTGCTCATACGGGACAAGGTAGCCCGGCGGGGTCCTCTTGCTCCGTTCCTTTCCGCGGAAGGACGCGGCGTGCGGGGGCGGGCTGCCGCCTCGGCTAGCCTGGGTCGGATATGAACCGCCTGACCACGCCTTTCGGCTCCTACGAACTCACCCGCTTCCCCGCCGACCCGCGCGACCGGCTCCGCGCCTGGGACGCCGCCGACGAGTACCTGCTGCGCCACCTCGACGCCGGTACCGGCGAGCACGGCCCGGTCGACCTGGCCGGCGCCGGGCAGATCACGGTCGTCGGCGACCGCTGGGGCGCGCTGACGACGGCCCTGGCCGCGTACCACCCGGCCCAGATCACCGACTCCGTGCTGGCCCGGTCGGCCACCGAGGCGAACCTGGACCGGGCCGGCATCGGCACCGCGAAGTCCACGGTGACCCTGCTGACCACGCGGGACGCACCGCCCGCCCGGATCGACGTGCTGCTGGTCCGGGTGCCCAAGAGCCTGGCGCTGCTGGAGGACCAGCTCCACCGGCTGGCCCCGCACCTGCACGCGGGCACGGTGGTCGTGGGCACCGGCATGGTCAAGGAGATCCACACCTCCACGCTGAACCTCTTCGAGAAGATCGTCGGGCCGACGCGCACCTCCCTCGCCGAGAAGAAGGCCCGGCTGATCTTCTGCACCCCGGACCCCGCGCGGCTGGCCGCCGCCGGGACCTCGCCGTGGCCGGTGACGTACACGGTGGACGAGGACGGGGGCTCGGGCGCCGGGCTGACCGTGGTCAACCACGCCGGGATCTTCTGCGCCGACCGGCTGGACGTCGGCACCCGCTTCTTCCTCCAGAGCATCCCGACCAACACCGACGGGGCCCGGGTCGTGGACCTGGGCTGCGGCAACGGAGTCGTCGGCACGGCGGTCCAGGTGGCCGACCCGGACGCCGAGGTCGTCTTCACGGACGAGTCGTACCAGGCCGTCGCCTCGGCGCGGGCCACGTACGAGGCCAACGTCCGCCCGGGCCGGCGGACGGCGGAGTTCCTCGTCGGGGACGGCGTGGCCATGCTGGCGCCCTCCTCGGTGGACCTGATCCTCAACAACCCGCCCTTCCACTCGCACCAGGCGACGACGGACGCGACGGCGCTGCGCATGTTCGCGCAGTCGCGCAAGGTGCTGCGCCCGGGCGGGGAGCTGTGGGTGGTCGCCAACCGCCACATGGGCTACCACACCCATCTCCAGCGGCTCTTCGGGAACTGTGAAGTCGCCGCGAGCGAACCGCGGTTCGTCGTGCTGCGGGCCGTCAAGCGCGAGGCGCGGCCGCACACCCGGTGACCTGCCCCCGCTCCCCCATGTGACCTCCGGTACACCCGCCGGTAGGTCCTACACTCGGCCGCGTGAGCAGCGAAGCGCAGACGGACGACGGGGACGGGCGGCGGCGCTACCGCCGGGAGGAGGTCGCCCGGGCGGCCGGGGTCAAGGTGCGCAACCTGCGCTACTACCAGGAGCGCGGGCTGCTGCCCCCGCCGCGCCGGGAGGGCCGGATCGCCTGGTACTCGGACGACCACCTGACCCGGCTGCGGCTGATCAGCGACCTGCTGGGGCGCGGCTACACGGTCAACGGCATCGGGGAGCTGCTGGCGGCGTGGGAGCAGGGCGGCGGGCTGTCCCAGCTCCTGGGCCTGGAGCGGGAGATGACCCGCGACTGGGTGCGGGAGGAGCCCGTGACGATGACCCGGGCCGAGCTGCGCGAGCTGTTCGGGCCGGGGGCGACGGCCGAGCACACGCGGCGGGCGGCGGAGCTGGGTTACGTACGGGTCGACGGGGACCGGGTGACGTATCCGAGCCGGCGGCTGCTGGAGGCGACGGTGGCGCTGGTGCGGCAGGGGATGCCGCTCGGGGAGATCCTGGACGCCGGGGAGTTCGTGCAGGACCAGGCGGCCGCGCTGGCGGACCGGTTCGTGGGGCTGTTCCGGAGGCATGTGATCGGCGCCGAGGGGCTGGGGCGGCTTTCGGCCACCCAGCTGGATCACGTCCGGGAGGCGGTGGCGGCGCTGCGGCCCGTGGCGGGCGAGGTGGTGGCCACGGAGTTCGCCCGGGCGATGGGGCGGCGGGTGGAGGCGGAGGTCGCCGAGCTGCTGCGTACGGAGCAGTAGGAGTCGGCCTAAAGGGTGCGCTCGCACAACCTTGCCAACCACCATTGGCACTCTTACATTCAACTCGTCGGTAACAAAGGTGCACAGCCGAGATAAGGGACGATCTCATGGCAGATTCACCGCACTTACCTGCATTTGATTCCGAGGGCGGCCCCGACGCCGAGTCCGCGAGCAGAGTGGAGGGCCGGGTCCGCTGGCGCAGGTTCGCGCTGCTGACCGTCCCCGCCGTGGCGGTGACCGCCGGACTCGGCATCGCCCTCGCGCAGGGCGCGCTCGCCGCCTCCTTCGCGGTGTCGGGCCAGCAGTTCAAGGTGTCGGCGACGAGCCTGGAGGGCGAGGGCTTCGCCCAGTACGGCGGCGTCGACGTCAACGCCCGCCAGGAGCTGATCCCGGTGGCCGTCACCGCCATCAAGGAAGCCAAGCTGCACAGCCTCTGCCAGTCGGTGGTCACCACCCTCCCCGTCATCGGGGACATCTCCCTCAATCTGACCGCCGGCCAGAAGGCCCCCGTCGAGGCCTCCAACCTGTTCGTGGACGCCACCCAGCTCGCCGGTGACGCGCAGTTCACGAACATCGAGATCGGGCGCGACGCCTCCACCCTGGACAAGGGCCCGGCCGAGGCGCAGGGCATGCAGGACCTGTTCGCCCAGCAGGCGGACCGGGTCACCATCAGCAGCCTCCAGCAGACGGCGTGGGCGACCAACGCCGGCACCTTCAAGCTGTCCGGGCTGAAGATGGACATCAGCAAGGGCAAGAAGGAATGCTTCTGAGCCGCTGGCGGCGGTGGCGGCGCGGCAGGCCCTTCTGGGGCGGCCTCTTCGCCGTCCTGGCCGGGGCGTGGATCTGCGTCCTCCCGCTGGCACCACTGAAGATCATGCTCCAGCAGGGCGTCGCGGGGATCCCGTCCGTCCTGATGGGCGCCATCATGATCGTCCTCGGTCTCACCGCCTGGTTCTCGCCCCGCCAGCGCGGCCTCGCCGGGGTCCTCACCACCCTGATCGCCACCGCCGCGCTGGTCCTGTCGAACCTCGGCGGGTTCCTGATCGGCACCCTGCTCGGCATCCTCGGCGGCGGGCTGATGTTCGCCTGGCAGCCGTACGCCGCCCCGCGCGCCGGGGGCTCCGCCGCCCCCGCCCGGCCCTCCCCCGCCGGGAACTCCCCCACTTCGCACCCCGATCCCCAAGGAGCACAGCCATGAGCCGTACGCGTACCGCGCTCGCCCTCGGCATGGCGGCCGCGGCCGCCCTGACGGTGGCCTCCGCCACCGCCACCGCCGCTCCGTTACCGGCGGCCGGGTCGACGACCGTCACCCCGGCCGGGCACTCCTTCAAGGCCTCCCTCAGCGGGAAGGCCACCCTCAAGGCCGGCTCGGTGACGGTGACCTGCACGGTCTCCGTCTCCACCGGCGCGGTGCCGGCCGCCCCCGGCAACCAGAACCCGGCCGGGCCGGTGTCCTCGCCGATCTCCCCGCCGACGTACAGCTCCTGCACCTCCAGCATGCCGGGCGTGACCCCGACGGTGACCACCAGCGGCGCCTGGTCGGTGTCCATGCAGAACGGCTCCCTGGTCACCGCCACCATGACGGTGCCCACCGGCGGGCTGGTCGTGCACACCACCGGCCTGGCCAGCTGTACGGTCACCGCGGCCCCCGGCGGCCCGGCGAGCGTCCCGGCGACCTGGGCCAACGGCGCCCCGTCCAGCCTGAGCTTCGTCAACGCCTCCGTCCCGGTGACGGTGACCGGCGGCTTCGGCTGTCCGACCAGCGCGACCTCCTCCACCTTCAACGCGGTCTACCTGGTCTCCGACACCACCGACCCCGCCCAGCAGATCACCGTCACGCCCTGACGGCGGTCCGGTCCGCCGCCGCCCTTCCCGTACGCGGGGGCGGCGGCGGATATTGCGTTGCCGGGGCCGTCCCGGCCGGGCGAAGCTTGGGGCATGTCACAGAGTCCCGATCAGCAGAGCACCCACCGGCAGAGCACCGAAGATCCGCAGGCAGCACGCGCACAGCAGGGCGCCCGGAACCCGCGCGGGGTGGCCGACCTGTTCTCCGACGGCCGCCTCGTCGCCATCCCGCGCAAGGCCGCCCGGCGCGAGCAGCTGCTCGCGCACCTCGCCGGCACCCTGTTCGCCCCGGACCGGGCGTACTCGGAGCCCGAGGTGAACGACGCGCTGCGGACCGTGCACGAGGACTGTTCCGCGCTGCGGCGCTACCTGATCACCTCCGGCCAC
The DNA here is from genome assembly GCF_040648015.1 of Streptomyces sp. NPDC029216. Lineage (NCBI taxonomy): Bacteria > Bacillati > Actinomycetota > Actinomycetes > Kitasatosporales > Streptomycetaceae > Streptomyces > Streptomyces sp. NPDC029216. The sequence goes on from NZ_JBEZWL010000083.1 coordinate 24,097, forward strand.
CTCACCCGTACCCGGGACGGGAGCAGCTACCGGCGGTCGACGACCACCCGGTAGTGGGTCGTCAGCCGCCCGTCCTCGCCCAGCACGTGGAAGGCGACGGCCGGCGGCTCGTCCAGGTACACGTGCTCGTCGGGACCCGTCGGCGCCTCCCAGGGGAGCCGCAGGGTGGACACCACGCCCGGCGCCACGAGCAGCGGCCGGCCCGCGAAGGCGGTCACGGCCGCCGTGTGCGCGTGCCCGCACAGGAAGGCGCGCAGGTGGGGGTGGCGTCCGGCCAGCGCCGCGAGCCGCTCCTCGCCGAACATCCGGATCCCGTCCACGTACGGGGTGTGCAGCGGGACCGGCGGATGGTGGAAGGCGACCAGGACCGGCACCTCGTGCGGGGTCCCGGCGAGGATCCCGTCGAGCCATTCGAGGGTGGAGTCCTCCAGGAAGCCGTGGTGTTCCCCGGGGACGGAGGAATCGCACACGGCCAGCACGAAGCCCTCCCCGCGCAGCACCTGGTCGACCGGGCCGGGCGACGGCTCCTCCTCCCCCAGCAGGCCGCGCCGGAAGGCGGTGCGCTCGTCGTGGTTGCCGGGGCAGACGACCAGCGGGTGCCGCGAGACGAGCGCCTTGCGGGCCTCCTCGTACTCGGCGGGCGCCCCGGTGTCGGCGACGTCCCCGCTGACCAGGACCGCGTCCAGGTCGTACGGGAGACCCTCCAGGTACTCCATGACGGCGCGGGTGCGCTCGGCGGCCCGGGGACCCCCGTCGAGGTGGACGTCACTGAGCTGCGCTATCACGATCACGGGCGGTGGCTCCTTCGTCGCTGCTGCGGACGCGCCCCGGGCCGTCGTGTGACGGTCGGTCATATCCCTTCCCGGGGTCGCGTGTTCGACCTGAACGTTCAACCTATCCGACCGGCCCGGACCCGGCGGGGGCGCCCGCCGCTCCCGCGCCGCCGGCACGCGGCCGCCCCCTCCGGGCCCCCGGGTTGCGGGACCGCCCCGGATGGGGTTCGTTCGAAGGGGGTGCCCGGGACGGGGGTGAACCTTCATGTCCTCCACCAGCCGCTTCTTCGCCGACCGCGCGGACGCGGGGCGCAGCCTGGCGGACGCGCTGCGTCATCTGGCGGGCGCCGACCCCGTCGTGCTCGGCCTGCCCCGGGGCGGGGTCCCCGTGGCGTACGAGGTGGCACGGGCGCTCGGCGCGCCCCTCGACGTGATCGTGGTCCGCAAGCTCGGCGTCCCCGGCCACCGGGAGCTGGGGTTCGGCGCCATCGGCGAGGGCGGGGTGCGGATCGTCAACGAGGAGGTCCTCGGCCGCAGCCGGGCCTCCCGGGCCGAGCTCGACTCCGTGGAGCACGCCGAGGAGGCGGAGCTCGTACGGCGGGCCCGGCGCTACCGGGAAGGCCGGTCGCGGGTGCCGCTCGACGGCCGGACGGTGATCGTCGTGGACGACGGGATCGCCACCGGCGCCACGGCCGCGGCCGCCTGCGAGATCGCCCGCGCCTCGGGCGCGGCCCGCGTCGTCCTGGCCGCCCCGGTGGCTCCGCCGGAGGCGGTGGCCTGGCTGCGCGGGGCGGCGGACGAGGTGGTCTGCCTGTCCGTTCCGCCCGGCTTCCGCGCCGTGGGCGAGTGGTACCGGGACTTCTCGCAGACCTCGGACGAGGAGGTCATCGCGGTACTGGCGCGGGCGGCGGACGGACCCGGCGCCGGGCCTCGACCGGAATCGGGGTGAGGGCGGCATGGGGGTGAGGGCGGAATCGGGGTGAAGGCTGAGCCCCTTCATGATCAGATGGGGCCGTCAGCAGGCCACCGGCCCGGAGCCGGCCAGCGAAGGAGTCCCGATGCCCCAGCCCGCGATCCCCTCCACCCCGCCGCCCGGCGCAGCGGCCCCGGAGCGTGCGATATGAGCCGGGGCGTACTGGTCACCGGCGCGTCCCGGGGCATCGGACGGGCCGTCGCCGCCGCCTTCGCCCGGCAGGGCGACCGGGTCGCCGTCCACTGCTCCACCCGGCACGCGGACGCCCGGGAGACCCTGGCAGCCCTGGAGGGCGGGGGCCACGCCCTCGTCACCGGCGACCTCGGCGATCCCGCGCGCGTCGAGGAGCTGGTCGCCGAGGCCGCCGGGGCGCTCGGCGGGGTGGACGTGCTGGTGAACAACGCCGCCGCGATGATCGCGCACCCGCTGCCCACCACCTCGTACGCGGACTGGCAGGACGCCTGGCAGCGCACGGCCGCGGTGAACCTCTTCGGCGCGGCCAACGTCAGCTACTGCGTGGCCCGCCGGATGATCGACGAGGGCCGGCCGGGGCACATCGTGAACGTCGGCTCGCGCGGCGCGTTCCGGGGCGAGCCCGACCATCCCGCGTACGGGGCCACCAAGGCGGCGCTGCACGCCTTCGGCCAGTCGCTGGCCGTGTCCCTCGCGCCCCACGACATCACGGTGGCCTCGGTGGCACCGGGTTTCGTCGCCACCGAGCGGGTCTCCGGGCGGCTCCGGGGCGCGGAGGGCGAGGGAATCCGCGCCCAGAGCCCCTTCGGCCGGGTGGCCGAGCCGGAGGAGATCGCCTCCGCCGTGCTGTACCTGGCCTCGCCCGCGGCCCGGTGGAGCTCGGGCGCCGTGCTGGACGTCAACGGGGCCTCGTACCTGCGCACCTGAGGCCCCGGGGGCTCAGCCCCGGTAGGTCTCCAGCAGGCGCAGCCAGACCTCGCTGATGGTCGGGAAGGCTGGTACCGCGTGCCACAGCCGGTCGACGGGGACCTCCCCGACGACGGCGACCGTGGCCGCGTGCAGCAGCTCGGCGGCGCCCGGTCCCACGAAGGTGGCGCCGAGGAGCACCTCCCGGTCGAGGTCGACGACCATCCGGGCCCGGCCCCGGTAGCCGTCGGCGTACAGGCCCGCGCCGGAGACCTTGCCGAGGTCGTGGTCGACGGCGCGGACCCGGCGCCCGGACCGCTCGGCCTGGGCCAGGGTCAGGCCGACCGCCGCGGCCTCCGGGTCGGTGAAGACGGCCTGCGGCACGGCCTCGGTGTCGGCGGTGGCGGCGTACGGGCCCCAGCGGGCGGTGTCCGGGGCCGGGGCGCCCGTCCCCCGGGCGGCGCGGGCGGCGATGGCGGCGCTGGCGATCCGGGCCTGGTACTTGCCCTGGTGGGTGAGGAGCGCCCGGTGGTTGACGTCCCCGACGGCGTACAGCCAGTCGTGGCCGGGCACCCGGCAGCTCTCGTCCACGGCGATCCAGCCGCCGGGGGTCAGTCCGACCGTGTCGAGCCCGATGTCCTCGGTGCGCGGCGCGCGGCCGGTGGCCATCAGCAGTTCGTCGCCCTCCAGCATCTCGCCGCCCTCCAGGACGACGGTGACGGGGCCCGTCGGCCCGTCCCGTACGACCGCCTCGACGGTCACCCCGGTACGGACGACCGCGCCGGCGCCGGTGAGGGCCTCGGCGACCAGTTCCCCGGCGAAGGGTTCCATCCGCGGGAGCAGCCCGGAGCCGCGGACCAGGACGGTGACCTGCGAGCCGAGGGCCTGCCAGGCGGTGGCCATCTCGCAGGCCACGACGGAGCCGCCGACGATCAGCAGCCGTCCGGGGACGCGGCGGGCGGAGGTGGCCTCGCGGCTGGTCCACGCACCGGCGCCGTGCAGCCCGGGCAGGTCCGGGAGGACGGGTCCCGTGCCGGTGGCGACGACCACGGCGTGCCGGGCGGAGAGGACGTGGTGCACCCCTTCGGGGCTGGTCACGGCGACCTTGCGGATGCCGTAGAGGCGGCCGTGGCCCCGGTAGAGGTGGGCGCCGATGGAATCGAGCCAGTCGGCCTGGCCGCCGTCCTTCCAGTCGCCGGTCCAGTAGTCGCGGTGCGCGAAGACGGCCTCGGCGTCGAGGGGCCCGGAGACGGCGCCGGCCAGGCCGGGGACCCGGCGGGCGTCGGCGCGGGCCAGGGCGGGGCGCAACAGGGCCTTGCTGGGGACACAGGCCCAGTACGAGCACTCCCCGCCGACGAGTTCGCTCTCGACCAGGGCCGTGCTCAGGCCGGCGGCGCGGGTCCGGTCGACGATGTTCTCGCCTGCCGGGCCCCCGCCGAGCACCACGACGTCGTACTCCACCGGTTCGGTCATGCGGTCCAGTGTCCCCGTGGGACGGGGGCCGCGTCCGGCAATCACGGCCCTCCGGCGCGCCGGGGCCGACCCGTCCTGGGCCTCTCGTGCGCCTCTTTATGCGCCTCGCCCCGTGCCCCGCCCTACGCGTCGTCCTGCGCCTCGCCCGGGGCGGCCTGCTGCTGCGCGGCGATCTTGGCATGGACCTCGTCCATGTCGAGGGCGCGGGCCTGGCCGATCAGGTCGGTGAGGGCGGCCTCCGGCAGGGCGCCGGGCTGCGCGAAGATGGCCACCCGGTCCCGGACGATCATCAGCGTCGGGATCGAGCTGATCTGGAAGGCCGCCGCCAGTTCCTGCTGGGCCTCGGTGTCCACCTTGGCGAACACCAGGTCGGGGTTGGCCTCCGAGGCCTTCTCGTAGACGGGGGCGAACTGGAGGCAGGGCCGGCACCAGCCCGCCCAGAAGTCGATCAGCACGAACGGGTTCTCGCTGACCGTCTGGTCGAAGTTCTCCTTGGTGAGCTCGACTGTAGCCACGGTTCCTGACCTCCTGATGCTTGCGTGTCCTGCTGCAACGAACGGCCGCCCCGAGGCATTCCGCGCCGGGCCGGGGGTGGCTAGAAGGGGTGGCCGGGCGGGGTGCGGCGGACCGTGGTCCAGCGGAGTTCGGTGAACGCGTCGAGGTTCGCCTCGCCGCCGAACCGGGCGCCCGTACCGGAGACGCCGACCCCGCCGAAGGGAGCCACCGCCTCGTCGTTGACGGTCTGGTCGTTGACGTGTGCGATCCCGGTCGGTATGCGCCCGGCCAGCTCCAGGCCGTGCGCGGCGTCGCGGGTGACGATGCCCAGGGAGAGCCCGTACGGGCCGGCGGCGGCCAGCTCCACCGCCTCGTCCTCGGTCGCGAAGGAGCGTACGGGCGCCACCGGGCCGAAGACCTCCTCCGTGTAGGCGGGGGTGTCGTCGGAGACGGCCGCCAGCACGGTCGGCCGGTAGAACAGGCCCTCGTGGGTGCCGCCGGCGACGAGCTTGGCTCCGCGCTCGACGCTCGCCTCGACCAGGCCGTGGACCCGATCCAGCTGGGTCGCGTCGAGCAGCGGGCCCAGGTGGACGCGCTCGCGGTACGGGTCCCCGACGGCCAGCGCCTCGGCGCGGACGGCGAGGCGTTCCACGTACTCGTCGTAGAGCGAGGCGTGGACGAGGTGGCGTCCGGCGGTCATGCAGATCTGGCCCTGGTGGAAGAAGGAGCCCCAGGAGGCCTGCGCGACGGCGGCCTCGACGTCGGCGTCGGCGAGCACGACGAGCGCCGAGTTCCCGCCCAGCTCCAGGTGTGCACGCTTGAGGTGACGGCCCGCCAGTTCGCCGACGGAGCGTCCGGCGGCGGTGGACCCGGTGAAGGAGACGACGTGCACGCGCGGGTCGGCCACCACCGCCGCGCCCGTCGCGGCGCCGCCGGGCAGGACGTGCAGCAGCCCGGCCGGCAGTCCCGCGGCCGCGAACACGGCGGCCAGGGCGAGGCCCCCGCAGACGGCGGTCCGCTGGTCCGGCTTGAGCAGGACGGCGTTGCCGAGCGCGAGGGCGGGCGCGACGGAGCGGATGGCGAGGATCAGCGGGGCGTTGAAGGGCGCCACCACCCCGACGACCCCGGCCGGAACGCGGCGGGTGAAGGAGAGCCGGGGCGCCTCGCTGGGCAGCACCTGCCCGACCGGGCGCGAGGCCAGCGCGGCGGCCTCGTAGCACTCCTGGGCGGCGACGTGCAGCTCGAAGTCCGCCTTGCCGGGGATGGAGCCCGACTCCCGGACCAGCCAGTCCCGCAGCTCGTCGGCGTGGGCGGCGAACAGGTCCCCGGCACGGCGCAGCACGGCCGCCCGCTCCGGGTGGCCGGCCCGCGCCCAGTCCCGCTGCGCGGCCTGCGCCCGTACGGCCGCCTCCGCGACGTCGGCGGGGGCCGCCAGGTCGAGGGTGGCGAGGGTCCGACCGGTCGCGGGTTCGACGACCGGGGCCGTACCGCCGGTGAGGGTGGGACCGTCCTGCCAGAGTGTCTGATCGAGCAACGGCATGACGCGGGGCCTCCGGAGGGGGGTCGGCGGGGCGGGGAGCGGCGGCCGGCTGGGGGCTGGGGCCGCGGCAGGCGCCATCGTGCCAGACCCGGGTCTCCGGATTCTGTTCAGTTATTGGGCAGTTGGGCGGGCACCGTGTCCGGAAACGATCGCCGCCCGGGGGTGGGGCGGGGGCCTGCCGGGGAGACCCGGCGAGGGGCGGCCCCGACGGGGGGAGGGATCGCCTGCGGGTGTGGCTGGGGCCCCGGCGGGGGCAGACCCGGCATAGGGGCAGCCCCGCTGGGGGGCCGGGAGGCTGGCCCCGCCGGGGCCCGGCCGGGGGCGGGCCAGCCGGGAGCGGGGCAGGGCCGGCCGGGTGGGGCGGTGGTCAGCGTTCCAGGACCAGGGCGATGCCCTGGCCGACTCCGATGCACAGTGCCGCCATGCCGGTGCCCGAGCCCGCCGCCGCCAGCTGGTGCGCGACCGAGCCCGCCAGGCGTGCCCCGGAGGCGCCGAGGGGGTGCCCGATGGCGATGGCGCCGCCGCGCGGGTTGACCACGGCGGGGTCCAGCTCCGGCCAGGCCGCCAGGCAGCCCAGCGCCTGCGCGGCGAAGGCCTCGTTGAGCTCGAAGGCGGCCAGGCCGGAGAGGTCGCGGCCCGCCTTGGCGAGCGCCCGCTGGACCGCGTCCACCGGGCCGAGGCCGAACAGCTGCGGCTCGATGCCGGTGACGGCGGAGGCGCTGATCCGCGCGAGCGGCTCGCGGCCGGTGGCGGCCAGGCCCGCCTCGTCGGTGAGCAGCAGGGCGGCGGCGCCGTCGTTGAGGGGGGAGGCGTTGCCGGCCGTGACGGTGCCGGAGCCGTCGGTCCGGAACGCCGGCTTGAGGCGGGCCAGCGCCTCGGGGGTGGAACCCTCGCGGATGCACTCGTCGCGGAGCAGGTCCACGCCGGGGTACGGGACGACCTCGTCGTCGTAGAGACCGGCCGTCCAGGCCGCGGCGGCCTTGCGGTGGCTGTCGAGGGCGAAGGCGTCCTGGGCCTCGCGGGTGATGCCGTGCTTCTCGGCGATGAGCTCGGCGCCCTCGCCGAGCGAGCCGGTCCACTCCGCGGGCATGCGGGGGTTGGCCATCCGCCAGCCGAGGGTGGTGGACCACATCTGCTGGTGCCCGGCGGGGTGCGCGCGTTCGGGCTTCTGTACGACCCAGGGGGCGCGGGTCATCGACTCGACGCCGCCGGCGATGGCCACGGAGGCGTCGCCGAGGGCGATGGCGCGGGCCGCCTGGATCACGGCTTCGAGGCCGGAGCCGCAGAGGCGGTTGACGGTGGCGCCGGGGACGGTCACCGGCAGCCCGGCCAGCAGTACCGCCATGCGGGCCACGTCGCGGTTGTCCTCGCCGGCGCCGTTGGCGTCACCGAAGACGACGTCGTCGATGCGGGCGGGGTCGAGGTCGGGGGTCCGGTCGACGAGGGCGCGGACGACGTGCGCCGCGAGGTCGTCGGGGCGGACTCCGGCGAGGGCGCCGCCGAACTTGCCGATGGGGGTGCGGACGGCGTCGACGACGTAGACGTCGCGGACGGTGCGGATGCTCATGCGGGCTCTCCTGGGCGACTCCGTACGATCGGCGGCGCGGGCGGCGCCGATGTGGGCACCGGGCCACACCACCGGGCACGCCCGGTGGGGCGCGCCCGAAGTCTCCGCCGCGGCGTCGGCGCGTGTCAACGGTGGCTGGGGCTCGGCCGTTGCCCTGGCCGGGCGTTCGGCGGGGTCGAACCGGGCGGTGCCCCGGGGGACGGGGGTGGCCGGGGGCGGTGCCGTTGCCCTGGCCGGGCGGGGTGCGGGCGGGCTCGCTTCGGGGCCGGTGCCGTTGGCATAGCCGGGCGGGGTGCCGGTGGCCTCGCTTCGGGGCCGGTGCCGTTGGCATAGCCGGGCGGGCTCGCTTCGGGTGGCCGGGGGCGGTGCCGTTGCCCTGGCCGGGCGTTTTGCGGGGTCGGGGGTGGCCGGCGTCGGTGCCGGGGTGGGGTGCCGCCCGGGGCGGGCTTCGATGTTCGGCGCTCTGTGCGGGGTCAGATTTTTCGAGCGGGACATGGCGCCGAATTCATCTCGTTTTAGCCCCGGACGACACCCCACCCCGTCCCCGCCCCCGACCGGGCAGACCAGGTCCCTCGGCCATTCCTTGGAGCGGGGAACGGTCCGGTGCCGGTCGGCAGAGTCCAGCCTCGCAGCTACCTCAAGCCCCGCCGGCGCTTGAGGCGCGGGGGTCCGGGGCGGAGCCCCTGGGACACGGTCCGCAGACGTACGGGCTGCGCCACCACGTTCAGCCTCGCCGGCGTTTGAGGCGCGGGGGTCCGGGGGCGGTGCCCCCGCGACCCGG
>NZ_JBEZWL010000084.1:0-32478 GCF_040648015.1 Streptomyces sp. NPDC029216
GTCCGGCGGCCGTCCTGGGCTGGGATGACGTCCCCGTCGTCCTGTGGTGCAGGTACAAGCCCAAGACGGCCGCCGGCCGCCGCGACGAGAGGAGCGCGTAGCGATCTGACGCGCCTGGCGGACCCGGAGGACGATTCCATCGTCCCTGGGTGCGGGTACTGACGGGAAAGCCCCAAGGCATCTCTGAGACCGCCCCACCGGGACCCCGCCCACCCCCGACCCCGCCCAGCCGCCCCGCCCACCCCCACCCCCATGGCCGAAAAATGGGGCAAGAGCTGACATTCCGCCAAATAATGCTATCCGGTAAGCCAACCTCCGCTTAAGCTCCCGCAGGTCGCTGGAGTCTCGGCACAATGGCGCTATGAGCTCCCACATCCCCCCACAGCTGACCGTCGGATTCGACCTCGACATGACGCTCATCGACTCCCGTCCCGGCATCAAGGCGGCCTGGCAGGCGGTCGCCGCCAAGACCGGGGCGTACATCGACGCCGACCTGGCCATCACCCGTCTCGGCCCTCCGCTGGAGGAGGAGCTCGCCTACTGGTTCCCGGAGGAGCAGATCCCCGCGATGCGGGACCTCTACCGGGAGGTCTATCCCTCCCACGCCATCGCGACGACCCCGGCGATGCCCGGCGCCCGTGAGGCGGTCAAGGCCGTTCAGGCGCTCGGCGGACGGGCGATCGTGGTGACGGCCAAGAACGAGCCCAACGCCCGCCAGCACCTCGACCACCTCGGGATAGAGGCCGACGCCGTCATCGGCTGGCTCTGGGCCGAGGGCAAGGCCAAGGCGCTGCGCGAGTACGGCGCGCAGGTGTACGTCGGCGACCACGTCGGCGACGTGCGCGGCGCCCGGACCGCCGGCGCCCTGTCGGTGGCCGTGACGACGGGGCCGTGCGCGGCGGCGGAGCTGCGGGAGGCCGGGGCCGACGTGGTGCTGGAGGACCTCACCGCGCTGCCGGAGTGGCTGGAAGAGTACGCCCGGACCCGCGCGGCCTGAGGCCGCCGAAGGAGCCCTGCGGGGCCCGTGTGCGTACGAGTCGTCAGGCGGCCTGGGAGGCCCGGGCCGCCCGGCGCTGGGCCGCGGCCGAGCGGAGCACGCCCGCCGCGGAGATCGCGAAGCCGACGCCCATCAGCATGCACACCGCCCAGGCGTACGAAGGGAACGGGTCGGTGCCGAGGAACAGCGGGGCCATCGTCACGAGCGTCGCCACGGCGCCCACGATGAACACGATGCCGCCGGCCTTGACCAGTCCGTCGCCGGGCCGTGCTTCGTCGGGGTGAGGAGTAACAGTCACCTCACCAGGGTAGTTCCCTGGCCGAAGCGGTGGAGCGGGAAGGACCGGGGAACGTCTTGTCACCCGTATCAGGACCATTAGCCTGGAGGAGGCGGGTCGGAGGACCCGCTGCACTGCTATCCGGAGCCGTTTTCCCCGGCCAACCGGACCCGACGAGCACAAGGACAGAGGACGGACGTGCCTACCGGCAAGGTCAAGTGGTTCAACAGCGAGAAGGGCTTCGGCTTTCTCTCCCGTGACGACGGCGGAGACGTCTTCGTGCACTCGTCGGTGCTCCCCGATGGGGTCGACGCGCTCAAGCCCGGGCAGCGCGTCGAGTTCGGCGTCGTCGCGGGACAGCGCGGTGACCAGGCGCTTTCGGTAGTGGTACTGGAGCCGACGCCCTCGGTGGCGGCCGCCCAGCGGCGCAAGCCGGACGAGCTCGCCTCGATCGTGCAGGACCTGACGACCCTGCTGGAGAACATCACCCCGATGCTCGAACGCGGCCGCTACCCCGACAAGGCGCACGGCGCGAAGATCGCGGGCCTGCTGCGCGCGGTCGCCGACCAGCTCGACGTCTGACGCCGACACAGACGCCGACGCGAACGCCGACACGGCGCGTACACCGGTGCCCCGCCGCTCCACGGAGCGGCGGGGCACCGGCGTGTGCGGCGGGGTGCCGCCGCGGTTACGGGAAGTCCAGCGCGTCCGGGGCGATGGCCGGGACCAGGCCTTCGGCGGCGGCCCTGGTCAGCAGCCCGCGCACGGCCGCGTAGCCGGCGTCGCCCAGGTCGGCGGTGAACTCGTTGACGTACAGACCGATGTGCTGGTCGGCGACCGCCGGGTCCAGCTCCTGCGCGTGGGCCCGTACGTACGGGCGGGAGGCCTCGGGGTCGTCCCACGCCATCCGCACCGACGCGCGGGCGGCCTCGGCCAGGGCGCGCAGCGTGTCCGCGCCCAGCGACCGCTTGGCGATGATCGCGCCGAGCGGGATCGGCAGGCCGGTGGTGGTCTCCCAGTGCTCGCCCATGTCGGCCAGACAGTGGAGCCCGTAGTCCTGATAGGTGAACCGGGCCTCGTGGATGACCAGTCCGGCGTCCACCCGCCCGTCGCGCACCGCCGGCATGATCTCGTTGAAGGGCAGGACGACGACCTCGCCGACCCCGCCCGGCAGCACGTCCGCGGCCCACAGCCGGAACAGCAGGTAGGCGGTGGAACGTTCGCCCGGCACCGCCACCGTCCGGCCGGTGAGGTCCAGCCCCGGCTCGCGGGTGAGGACCAGCGGGCCGCAGCCGCGCCCCAGCGCCCCGCCGCACGGCAGCAGCGCGTACTCCTCCAGCACCCACGGCAGCACGGCGTACGACACCTTCAGCACGTCCAGCTCGCCGCGCACGGCCATGCCGTTGGTGACGTCGATGTCGGCGAAGGTCACGTGGAGGGCGGGCGCGCCCGGGACGCGGCCGTGCGCCCACGCGTCGAAGACGAAGGTGTCGTTCGGGCAGGGCGAGTAGGCGATGTCCAGGGTGTTCAGCGGGGTGCGGTCAGCGGTCGCGGTCATGGCGTTCTCCCCAGGTGACGAGTACGGGTCCCAGCGCGCGGAATCCGCCCGCGAGGGCGGCCAGCGCCTCCCCGATGCGCCAGGCGGCCCGGTCGCGCGGTCCGACGGCGTTGGACACGGCGCGGATCTCCAGGACCGGCAGCCCGTGCGCGGCGGCGGCCTCCGCCACCCCGAAGCCCTCCATCGCCTCGGCCCCGGCGAGCGGGTGCCGTGCGGCGAGCTCGGCGGCGCGGGCGGCGCTGCCGGTGACGGTGGAGACGGTGAGGACGGGCGCGAGGAGCGCCCCGGTGGCCTCGGCGGCGCGGGCGGCCAGCTCGGCGGGCGGGAGGTGCACGCTGCGGCCGAAGCCGAGCTCCTGCACGGGGACGAAGCCCTCGGGGGTCTCGGCCCCCAGGTCGGCGGCGACGAGCGCGTCCGCGACCACGAGCGAGCCGAGCGGGGCGGCGGGGGCGAACCCGCCGCCGATGCCGGCGGAGATGACGAGCGAGTAGTCGGCCAGCGCGAGCGCGGTGGCCGTGGCGGCCGCGGCGGCGGCCGGGCCGACCCCGCCGACGAGCACGTCGGCGGCGAGGCCGGGCAGGTCCCGGCGGGTGATGAGGTATCCGCCGGGCAGAGTGCGCGGTTCGGGCGTGACCGGGTCCTGATGAGGGGTGAGACCGGAGGCCGCGGAGTCGGCCTCCGCGGCCACGGCGGTCACGATCAGCGCGCGCACGCTGCTGGGCCTGCCGCTTCTTACTTCTTCAGCTTGAGCTTGAAGGACCAGACGGCGAGGGGCTTGCCGTCCTCGCCGACCTGGACGAAGGACAGCATCTTCGACTGGGGCGCCTCGCCCTGGCCGCCGGTCGCGAAGACGTCGGCGCCCGCGAAGCTGCGGTAGGTGTTCGCGGAGGGCTCGGTGATCGGCTGGCCGTCGAGGACCGCCTGCCACTTCTTGCCGTCCTCGACGACCTCCGGCTCGACGCCGAGGCGCAGCGTGTCGCCGCGGCCGTACTCGATGGTCTTGGCGTCCTTGCGGCCGGTGAGGCACTCCTGGACCTTGTCCATGGAGAGGTCCTTGCCGTTGTCGCCGCCGTCGGCGCGGCATTCGGACTCGGCGGACACCGACGAGCTGCCGACGGTCACGGTCGCGAGCGGCGTCGGCTTGTCGCAGGCGGACAGGAGGAGGAGGCCGGCGGACACGGCTCCGAGGGCCGCGACGCTGCGGCGGGCCCTACCCGGGAAAAGCGGTGCGGTCATGAGCCGAAGGCTATCGGGCCGCTGGGCTGCGCCGCCGCACGGGGGTCCTACGGCGGCGTGGCTACGCCACGCGGGGCCGGGAGGAGCGGTGGTGGTGCGGGGAGGTCAGCAGGCCGCGGAGGGCCATCGCCGTGCCGAGGGCCACCAGGGCGGCGGCCACGGCCATGCCCAGGACGCCGTTCAGGGGGAGGGCGATGCCGATCCCGCCGCCCAGGACCCACGCCATCTGCAGCAGCGTCTCCGAACGGGCGAAGGCCGAGGTGCGGACCGCCTCCGGGACGTCGCGCTGGATCATCGCGTCCAGCGAGAGCTTCGCCAGGGCCTGGCAGAAGCCGGCCGTGGCCGCCAGGACGGCCATGAACAGGCCGCTGAACAGGAGCGCCGCGGCCATCGCCACCACCAGGGTGGCGGAGAGGACCGAGGCCACGATGGCCTCGGGGGCGCGGGCGCGCAGCCACGCCCCCACCGCCGTCCCGCACGCGTTGCCGACCCCGGCCGCGACGCCCACGATGCCGAGGGAGACCGCCGCGCTCTGTCCGCCCAGCGGGTGCTCGCGCAGCAGGAACGCCAGGAAGAAGATCAGGAACCCGGACAGTGCCCGCATCGACGCGTTCGCCAGCAGCCCGCACAGCACCGGACGGCTGACCGTGCGCAGCCCGGGCCGTTTCGAGTGGGCCTCGTGGGTGGAGAGGCGGGCCCGGCGCTCGCCCTTGGCCTCGTCCACCTTGTGCGGCAGCTGGAACGCCGCGAACGTCCCCCCGAGGAAGATCGCGCAGGCCCCGTACAGCGGCCACGGCGGCCCGATCGCGTGCAGGCCGGCCCCCACCGGCGCCGCCGCACCGGTGGCCAGCAGGCCCGCCAGGGTGACCCTGGAGTTCGCCTTGACCAGGGAGAACTTCGGCGGCAGGAGGCGCGGGACCACGGCGCTGCGTACGACGCCGTACGCCTTCGACGCCACCAGGACGCCCAGCGCCGCCGGGTACAGCTCCAGTCCGCCGCTCGCCACCGCGCCGGACATCATCACCGCGAGCAGCGCCCGCGTCAGCATCGCGCCCGCCATCGCCGCGCGCCGGCCGTGCGGCAGCCGGTCCAGCAGGGGGCCGATCACGGGGGCCAGCAGGGTGAATGGGGCCATCGTGATCGCCAGGTACAGCGCCACCCGTCCGCGTGCCTCGTCCGTGGGAACGGAGAAGAACACGGTCGAGGCGAGCGCGACGGTGATCATGACGTCGCCGGCGCCGTTGATCGCGTGCAGTTCGATCAGCCGGCCGAGGCCCGATTCCCCGGCCCCGTGGGCGTGCGTGACCCGCCGGATCCCGCGCGCCGTACCGGTGAACGGGAGGTGCAGGGCACGCCCGACCGCCCGGCCGGCCCGCCTGGCCGGTCCCGAGCCGTCTGCGGACGACCGTGCGGGAGCCACCTGGCCATAGTGCCCCAGACGGCCCGCCGGGACCCGTCCCGGCGCGTCCCGGCGCGGTCGGGGTGCGCTCCGGGGTGTGGTCCGGGGGTCGCCGATGTCCGCGAATCGGACCTTGCATGTGGGCCGAAGGCGTCGGAGGAGGTAGCGTGCGTAGCGCGCCACCGGCGGTTGCTCTTGGCCGCGCGCCTCTTCGCGATCCCGCAGAATGGATCACATGAGGTGCGCCCGAGGCCGATCGGGGCGCGGACGTCGACGCGGCCCTCTGGTCCGCTCCGCCCGCGCTACGTACGGACGAGACCGACGGGTCGTTGTGGACGACAGTACGGACGGCGCACTCGTGAGACGGCGTAGGAGAGAACGAGACCTGTGAGTGCTGCGACGACGCGAAGCCGTACCCCGCGTACCCCGCGTACCCCCGCCCCCGACCGGCTGTGCGTCGAGGCCGTGGAGCTCGCCCGTGAGGCGGCCGAGGAGGCCGCCTACCCCGGCGTGGTGGGCGAGCACGTCTCGGTCGTAGCGGAGGGTGACCGGGTCGTCACTCATTTCTTCGAGTGCAGGGAAGCGGGCTACCGGGGCTGGCGCTGGGCCGTCACGGTGACCCGCGCGTCCCGTGCGAAGAACGTCACCCTGGACGAAACGGTGCTGCTGCCGGGTGACGACGCGCTGCTCGCGCCGGAGTGGGTGCCGTGGAGCGAGCGGCTGCGGCCGGGGGACATGGGTCCGGGTGACCTGCTCCCGACGGACGCGGAGGACCTGCGGCTGGAGCCCGGGTACAGCGGCGAGGACGCGGCGCCGCCGAACTCGGCGGTCTCGGCGGAGCTGGCCGAGCTGGTGGAGGCCGAGGACGCCGACGTCACGGACCGGGTGGTCGTGCCCGAGCGCGGGTCGATCACGGCCGTGGCGGAAGAGCTGGGGATGCGCCGTGCGCGGGTGCTGTCCCGGTACGGGCTGCACACGGCCGCCGACCGGTGGGACGAGTCCTTCGGGGCGAAGACGCCCATGGCGCAGGCCGCGCCGGCGTCGTGCGTGTCCTGTGGCTTCCTGGTGGCCATCGGGGGGTCGCTGGGGCAGGCCTTCGGGGTGTGCGCGAACGAGTTCGGGCCGGCCGACGGGCGGCTCGTGTCGCTGTCGTACGGGTGCGGCGGCCATTCGGAGGCGGCGGTGATGCCGAAGCCGCCGAGGCCGGCGCCGCCGGTGCTGGACTCCATGGCGACGGACGAGTTCCCGCTGCGGCCGGCCGCGGATACGGGGTCGGTGCCGTCGGAGGAACTCCCCTCCGAGGACCTGGGCCACTCGTAGCCGTCCCCGCTGCCGCCGGGCGGGCTTACGCTCGGGGGATGGACATGGTGGGGATGACCGGCCGGGTGACCGGGACCGTGGGCCCGGGGCTGGTGGGCGAGGTCATCGTCCGGATCCGGGGCGGGGCCGAGCACTTCCTCGCCCACCCCGCACCGGGGGAGGACCGGCGGATCGCCGTCGGCAGCGTGGTCACCGTCGTGGAGTACCAACCCCCGCGCACGGTCTACGTGATGGCCGTCTACGAGGATTGATCCCCGGGGCGTATCAAGATGGCGACAAGAATGATCCCGCCACTTCTCCACCACCCCCGCCCGGGCGCACACTCACCCCGTCGGTGCCGAACGGCACCGCGCTAAGGGGGCGTTGCCGATGGCTATCGGCGTCGTGGCGGGAGTCGTTCTCGCCGCAATCATTGCCTTGATCGGCCTGTTCAAGCTCATGTGGCGGGTGGCCGAACCGAACGAGGCGCTCGTCATCTCCGGCTCCGCGCACAAGACCGAGGGCATCGGCGAGGGCATGGGGTTCCGGATCGTCACCGGACGCGGCACGCTCGTCCTGCCCGGCGTGCAGGCGGTGCGCAAGCTGTCGCTGGACCTCAACGAGACGCAGCTGAACGTGGACTGCGTGACCCACCAGGGGATCCCGCTGCGGGTCAAGGGGGTCGTGATCTTCAAGATCGGCGATGACTTCGTGTCCATCGCCAACGCCGCGCGCCGTTTCCTCGACCAGCAGAAGATGATGCCCGAGCGCGTGCACATCGTCTTCGCCGGCCATCTGCGCTCCATCGTCGGCGGGCTGACGGTCGAGGACATGATCCGCGACCGGGAGAAGCTGACCGGGCAGACCCGGGCGGCCTGCGGGACCGAGATGGAGAAGCTCGGGCTGATCGTCGACTCGCTGCAGATCCACGAGATCGAGGACCCGACCGGGTACATCAAGAACCTCGCCATGCCGCACGCCGCCGCCGTCCAGCGCGACGCGCGCATCGCGCAGGCCGAGGCGAACCGCCTCGCGACCGAGGCCGAGCAGACGGCCTTCGCCCGGATGGCCGAGGCCACCCGTGACAGCGAGATCCTGCAGGCCGGCTACCAGGCCGAACGGGACAAGGCCGCGGCCACCGCCCGGCAGGCGGGCCCGCTGTCCGAGGCCGCCGCCCGCCAGGAGGTCGTCGTCCAGGAGACCCGGGTCGCGGAGCTGGAGGCGCACCGCAGGGAGCAGCAGCTCCAGGCCGACGTGCGCAAGCCCGCGGACGCGGCCGCGTACCAGACGAGGACGCTCGCCGAGGCGGAGCGCGACGCCCGCATCTCGGCGGCGCAGGCCAAGGCGAAGGAGACCGAGCTGGCGGCGGCCGCCGAGGCCACCCGGGTCAAGGCGGCCGCGGCCGCCGAGGCCCAGGCCACCGAGGCGCGCGGGCACGCCGCGGCCACCGCCACCCGGGTCAGCGGTGAGGCGGAGGCGGCGGCCACGCAGGCCAAGGGCCTCGCGGCGGCCGAGTCGGCGCGGGCGAACGGTCTCGCGCAGGCGGAGGCGGCGAAGGCCAAGGGCCTGGCCGAGGCGGAGGCGATCAAGGCGCGGGCCGCGGCCCTCGCGGAGAACCAGGAGGCCGTGGTCGCCCAGCAGCTCGCGGAGAACTGGCCGGCGATCGTCCAGGCGGGCGCGGGAGCCTTCGGCAACGTCGAGCACATGGTGCTGCTCAACGGGGCCGAGGGGATGTCGGAGATGTTCGCGAAGGCCCTGACGATGGGCGGTACCGGACTGGGGGTGGCCCGTCAGCTGCTGGCGTCGATGGCCGTCCAGCAGAACGGGGAGCGGCCCCAGGGTGCGGGGGAGGGGCAGGCCCCTGCCGTCACCCCCGTGAACGGCAGAGGCCCGGGCCGGACGCAGATCCCGATCGACGAGGACCGGGCCTGAGCGCAGGCAGGCACCGGCTGGTGGCCTGAATCCGATCTTAGGCCGGTACCGGTGGGCGGCATGTGCGTTGCGCGCAAGGATCGTTGACCTTGCGCGCACCGCGTTTGCGGCGCAGTTCCGTGGGGCTCGTCCCGTACGCGTGGCGGAACGCCCGGCTGAAGACGGCGGCGCTGGTGAAGCCCCACCGGGCGGCGATCGCGTGCACCGGCCGGCCCATCAGGTCCGGCCGGAGCAGATCGGCGCGGGCGCCTGCCAGGCGGCGGCCGCGGATGGTGGCGGCGACGCCCTCGGGGCGGTCCTGGAAGAGCAGGTGCAGGCGGCGCAGGGAGATGTGGTGGCGGGCGGCCACCGCCCTCGGGGTCAGCTCCGGGTCCCCGAGGTTGTGCTCGATGTACGCGTCGATCTGCCGCAGCAGTGCCTCCTCGCGGGCCTCGGCGGGGAGGTCGTCGTACACGTCGAGGCGTTCGGCGAGGCAGGCGGTGGCCAGGCCGAGGGCGGCCGAGCCGAGGCGGGCCAGCTCGCGTTCCCCGCAGCCGTGGGCGTGGGCGCCGACGCTGCCGAGGAACTGGGCCAGGGCCGCGCCGGTGCCGCGTGTGGCGGGGATCCGCTGGGCCAGCAGCCGGTCGACGCGTTCGGGGCGGAACGGGAGCGCGGTGCGGGGGAGTTGGAGCACCACCGTGCGGAGCGGCGCGGCGCCGGGGTCGTAGGGGTGGGAGGTGTCGCAGAGCACCAGGCCGCCGGTGACCAGGGCCAGTTGGTAGCGCTCGGGGTCGGGGGTGCGGGGGGTGGTGGACACCCGGACGGGGCCCAGGTCGAGGTAGTCCATGCCCCCTGCCCCCCGTGTGGTGTGCGTCATGGGCATGCCATGCCCTCCGTTGTGGGCTGGGACGCGGTCCGGCTCCCCCGTGGTTCCGGGGCGGGTGCGGGTGCCGCTGCGCGGGGCGGGGACCGTCAGCCCTGCGGCCGGCGCCGCCGGAGCACGCGCTTCGCCGCCAGGACCAACGCCGTGCCCGCCGCGAGGACCAGGGCGCCCTTCGTGAAGCTGCCGCCCTCCCCGCCGGCCGGGCCCTTCTCCGCGGCCGAGCCGGGAGCGGGGTGCGCCGGGCCGGAAGGGGACGGCGTGGCGGCGGGGGCCACGGGGACGGCCACCACCCGGCTGCCCACGCCCTCCGCCCCGAACAGCAGCGTCCGCCCGTCCGGGGAGTACGTCACCGACTCCGCCTGACCCTGCCAGGGCGCGTCCACCCGCTCGCCGTCCCCCTGCGGCCGCCCGTCCTTCCACGGGTACGTCCGCGCCGTGAAGTACCCGCGCAGCGTCAGCCGGGTGCCGTCCGGAGAGAACGCCCCGTCCGTCACCCACGGCACCTCCGCGACCCGCCGGAAGACGTTGCGCCCGTCCGCCGACAGCTTCTCCGGGCCCTCGTACAGGCCCCCGCCCTGCTCGTTCTTGCTCGCGATGTACACCCGCCCCGTCACCGGATGCACCATCAGCGCCTCGGCGTTGCGCGGCCCGTCCGCGTACACCGCCGTGAACTGCTCGGCCTTGACGGTGGCGTCGGCCAGTTCCCTGGGCTCGGGGAAGCGGTAGATCCACACGTGGTCCCAGGTGCCGTCCCGGTTGTCCCCGATGTCCCCGACGTAGAGGTTCCCGTCCGGGCCCAGCGAGATCGCCTCCACGTCGCGCGGGGTGCCGATGCCGGACAGGGTGATCCGGGCCACCGTCCTGCCCGTCGCGGAGTCCACCGCGTACACGTACGGGCCGTCGTCGCTGTCGTTGTGCGTCCAGTACACGCCCGGGTGGATGCGGCTGGCCGCCAGCCCGCTCGACTCCCTGATCCGCGGGTCGCCGATCGTGAACCCGGACACCGTGGGGGCCGGGGTCCCGTCCGCCGGGGCGGCGCCGGAGGCCGCCGCGGCACCCGGCAGCAGCAGGCCCAGGACGAGAGCGGCGGGAACGGCGGTCGTCGGCACGGTCAGCAGGCGCATCCCCCCAGCCTGCCAGCCCCCGCCCGGTCGGGCGCCCCGCCCCGTCCGACCTGCGGCGTGTCCGGCATCACAGGGGCTCCCGCCGCCCGATCCGCGATGATGACCGGATGCGTTTCATGTTCGTCGGCGACTCCATGACCATCGGACGCGCCGGCGACTACACCTGGCGCCACCGGATGTGGCAGCACCTCAGCGCCACCCTGGGCGACGGCTCCTTCGAGATCGTCGGCCCGCGCAGCACCCTCTACGACACCACCAGCGACACCCCGGCCAGCCACGCCTACGCCGACCCGCGCTTCCCGGAACACGCCCGCCGCCACCTGGCCGGCTGGGGCGAGGGCTGGCAGCACATGGCCCCGCTCATCGGGCCCGCCGTCCGCGAGACCGGCGCCGACGTCCTGCTCGTCTCCCTCGGCCTGATCGACCTCGGCTTCTACACCAAGGCCGACCAGACCGCCGACAACGTCCGCGCGTTCGTCGCGGCCGCCCGCGCGGCCAACCCCGGCATCCGGATGGTCTTCCTGCCGGTCATACCCAACGTCCGCGCCGAGGAGGACGCCCCCTTCGCCGCCGAGGTCGTCCGCTTCAACGAGCTGCTCGCGAAGACCGTCGCCGACCTCGCCGACGCCGCCTCCCCGATCCTGCTGGCCGCGCGCCCGGCCGCGTACGACATCCACCGCGACACCTACGACGGCACCCACCCCAACGCCTCCGGCGAACACCGCCTGGCCGGAGAGTTCGCGGCCGTCCTCCACCAGGCCTGGGGCATCGGCGGCCTCTACCGCCCGGCCCGCGACGCGTAACGCGCCCGCACCCCCGGGGTCTTGCTTCGAGCCCACTCGAAGCAGTTGGCTTGGTCCCCATGAAGTACACGCAGCTCGGACGCACCGGCCTCAAGGTCAGCCGACTCGTACTCGGCACGATGAACTTCGGCCCCCAGACCGACGAACCGACCAGCCACGCCCTCATGGACGCCGCGCTCGACGCGGGCGTCAACTTCTTCGACACCGCCAACGTCTACGGCTGGGGTGAGAACAAGGGCCGCACCGAAGAGATCATCGGCACCTGGTTCGCCCAGGGCGGCGGCCGCCGCGAGAAGACGGTCCTCGCCACCAAGGTCTACGGCTCCATGGCCCCCGAGGGCCAGACCTGGCCCAACTTCGACCGCCTCTCCGCCCTGAACATCCGCCGCGCCGTCGACGCCAGCCTCCGGCGGCTGCGCACCGACCACATCGACGTCTACCAGTTCCACCACGTCGACCGGCAGACCCCCTTCGAGGAGATCTGGCAGGCCGTCGAGGTCCTGGTCCAGCAGGGCAAGATCCTCTACGCGGGCTCCTCCAACTTCCCCGGCTGGAAGATCGCCCAGGCCAACGAGACCGCCGCACGCGCCGGCCGGCTCGGACTGGTCAGCGAACAGTGCCTGTACAACCTCTTCGAGCGGCGCGCCGAGATGGAGGTCATCCCCGCCGCGCAGGAGTACGGGCTCGGCGTCATCCCCTGGTCCCCGCTGCACGGAGGCCTCCTCGGCGGTGCGATCCGCAAGGCGGCCGCCGGCGGGGGGACGGGCCGCAGCACCTCCGGGCGCACCGCGGACGCGCTCGCCGCCGCTCCGGTACGGGCGCAGGTGCAGGCGTACGAGGACCTGCTCGACAAGCACGGCCTGGAGCCCGGCGACGTGGCCCTGGCCTGGCTGCTGACCCGTCCCGGGGTCACCGGCCCGATCGTCGGACCGCGCACGCGCGAGCAGCTCGCCTCCGCGCTGCGGGCGGTGGAGCTGGAGCTGTCGGAGGAGGTCCTGGCCGGACTGGACGAGATCTTCCCCGGCCCGGGCGCCTCGCCGGAGGCCTTCGCCTGGTAGGCGCGCGCACGCCCCGAGGGGGCCGCGGCGGTGCCGGCTACTGACCGACCGCGGCCGCCACGGCGACGACGACGAACATCAGCACGAGCACACCGGCCATGACACGGTTTCTGGTCTTCGGATCCACCCGTCGAGACTAACGCGGCGGCCCACGGCCCCCGTGCCAGGGGCTGCGAGACTTCCGTCATGGTCACAGTCGACGACGTACGGCGGCTGGCGCTCGCGCTGCCGCGCACCGAGGAACACCTCATCCGCGACCGGGTGAAATTCCGGATAGGCCGGATCGTCTACCTCGCCCTCTCGCGGGACGAGACCGAGCTCGGCTTCGCCTTCCCCAAGGAGGAGCGGGCCGCGCTCGTCGCCGCCGAGCCGGAGAAGTTCTTCCTGCCCGGCCCCGGCGACATGCGCTACCACTGGGTCGAGGCGCGGATGGCCGCCCTCGACGCACAGGAGCTGGAGGAGCTGGTCACCGACGCCTGGCGGATGTGCGTACCGGCCAAGGTGGCCCGCGCGCACCTGGAGGGCGACCTGCCGGCCGCGCCCGGGCTGGCCCGGCTGCGGGCCGCCGCCGAGGTGTTCGCGGCGTTCCCCGGGGTCGACCGCAGCTGGCTCGCGCTGCGCGCGGACACCGCGCCCGGCCTCGACCTGTCCGGCGCCGGGCACCGCGCCGCCCTGCACCGCTGGCTCAACGCGTGGGGCTGCCGCATCCGCTACCCGCGCGAGGGCGAACCCGACCTGTTCGGGGAGGGGCTGGCCCTGTGGTGGACCCGGCACCGGCTGCCCGCCACCCGGCTGGCGGCCCTGTCCGACCGGGAGATCGCCCTGCTGGCCACCGCGTACGGGGAACTGTCCGCGCTGCCCGTCGGACGCCGGACCCTCGGCCCGACGGCCGCCGCCAAGGCGCTGTTCGCGCTGCGCCCCGACACGGTGATGCCCTGGGACGCGGCGATCGCGCAGCGGCTGTGGGGCGCCCGGGACGAGGCGGCGTTCGCCCGCCACCTGTCCACCGGCCGGGCCTGGGCGCGGGCCGCGCTCGCGGAGAGCGGGCTGGACGAGGCCGCGCTGGCCGCGGAACTGGGCCGGCCGGGGCTGCCGCTGGCGAAGCTGCTGGACGAGTACCTGTACGTGACCATCACCCATCAGGGCGGCTGAGGGAAAGCGGCGGTGCCGCCCCCGCGGGGCGGGAGCGGCACCGGGGCGTGCGTGTGTCAGCCCTTGCCCTTGAGGTTGTCCACCAGCTGGTTCGTCAGCTTGGTCGCGCCCGCCAGGCCCTTGTCGGTGCTGCTGCTGACCAGCACCGTCACCACGGAGTGGCCGACCCGCGCGGCCACCAGGGTGGTGCCGCCCTTCCAGGCGGGGCTGGTCTCGGTGATGGCCCAGGCGCCGTCGCCGATGCCGGAGAGCGGCTTCTCGGTGACCGTCACCGTGCTGTGGGTGGGCTCGTCGGGGTAGCTCGGGCAGGCCTTGGAGAGCATGCCGAGGGCGCCGAGGACGGTCGTGGCGGTGGTGCCCTGGTAGACGTCGATCTCCTGGGCGTACTCCTCGGAGGTGTCCTTGTTGACGTACGCGTTCTGCGCGAACGAGACGCCGTCGATGCCGGTGATCTGCGTCCACGAGGTCCCGCCGAGCTTGGTGCAGTCGGGGGTCGGTACCTCGGCGGTGGCCGGAGCCTGGTAGCCGGGGCCGCTGTCGCGCTCGTCGGCGGGGTCGGCGGTGAAGCCGGGGGCGAAGAAGGAGGCGGGCGCGAGCGCGGGCTTCAGCTGCGTACCCGTCAGGAGGCCCTTGTTGGGGCCGTCGACGGCCGGTGCGCCGACGGGCGCCTTCGGGGCGGCGGCCTTGGGGGCGGCGGCCTTCGGGGTGGTCGAGCAGGCGGTCAGCGCGAGCGGAAGGACCGCCACGGCGAAGAGGGTGGCGACGGGAGATATCTGACGCACGGTGTGGTTCGACCTCGTTGTTTCGGATGCACTGCTGATTCCGGTTCGCCACACCCCCGGCCGTCCCCCGGCCCGCGCGGGGGAGCGCGGCGCGTCCGGTTCAGCGACAGGACTCGCGCATCACATCGGTCTGCCGACGGTGCGGCAAGGGTTCAGCGGATCCTTTGCCTCCGGATGTGAAAGCTTTTCCTGAAACCCGGCACGAGTGCCCGAATAGTGCTAATGCGAGGTCAGGGGCCATTCGGCGACGACCTCGTAGCGCGGCTGCTCGCCGGGCACCCCGGAGACGGGCAGGTGGCTGCGGACCAGGCTGAGCGTGTCGACCTGCCAGGGCGTGCCCTCGAAACCGGCGAGGGCCTCGACGCAGGGCCGCAGGTCGGCGCCGTCGTGGCGGGCGCGGGCGACGGTGAGGTGCGGGACGTAACGGCGGTGCTGCTCCATGGGCACCCCGGCCCGGCGGGCGGCGGCGTCGGCCCGCTCGGCGAGCATCCGCATCGCGTCGAGGCCGCCGGCCGCGCCGATCCACAGGGCGCGGTTGCCGAAGTGGCCCGCGGTGTGGAGGCGGAGGGAGAAGGGGGCGGTGTGGGCTGCCGCCCGGGCCAGGCGGGCGTGCAGGTCGGGGAGCTGGTCTTCGTGGACCTCGCCCATGAAGGCGAGGGTGAAGTGCCAGCCCGCTTCGCTGGTCCAGCGCAGGCCTTCGCCCCGCGGGGCGGTGCGGACTGCGTCCCGCAGCTCGGCGATGGCGCCGGCCTCCGGCAACACGGCGGCGAACAGCCTCATGCCTCCGACGATAGCCGCTGCGCGGGGTCTTCTCCCCGGCTACGCCGGGAAGCGGTGGTCCACCCAGCGGAAGGCGGCCTCGATGAGGGCCGCGGCCGCTGCCGCGATCGCGGCGGCGATCCACGGCATCGTCACCCCCTCCAGCCTCAGCTGGAAGAAGTGCTGCAGCCAGGGGACGGCCAGGACCACCAGGAAGGCCGCGGCCATCGCGGCGACCAGCGCCACCCGCCACCACGTGTACGGCCGCGCGATGATCGCCAGCACCCACAGCGAGGTCAGGAACAGCGTCAGCGTCGCCGCGCTGGTCTCCGACGTCAGCGCGTCCGGCCCGGTGTAGTGCGCCCGCGCGATCAGGTACGAGGCGAACGTGGCCACCGCCGCGACAGCCCCGCCGGGGACGGCGTACCGCATGACCCGTCGTACGAAGTGCGGCCGCGCCCGCTCCTTGTTCGGGGCCAGCGCGAGGAAGAACGCCGGGACGCCGATGGTGAGGGTGGACAGCAGGGTGAGGTGGCGGGGGAGGAAGGGGTACTCGACCTGCGAGCAGACCACCAGGATCGCCAGCAGCACCGAGTAGACCGTCTTGACGAGGAAGAGGGTCGCCACGCGCGTGATGTTGCCGATGACCCGGCGGCCCTCGGCGACCACCGACGGCAGGGTGGAGAAGCTGTTGTTGAGCAGGACGATCTGCGCGACCGCGCGGGTGGCCTCGGAGCCCGAGCCCATGGAGACGCCGATGTCGGCGTCCTTGAGGGCGAGCACGTCGTTGACGCCGTCGCCGGTCATGGCGACGGTGTGGCCGCGGGACTGGAGGGCGCCGACCATGTCGCGCTTCTGCCGTGGGGTGACCCGGCCGAAGACGGCGTTGCCGTCGAGGACATCGGCCATCGCGTCCCGTTCGGCGGGCAGGTGCCGGGCGTCGACGGTGCCGGCGGCGCCGGGCAGGCCCAGCTTCCCGGCGACCGCGCCGACCGAGACGGCGTTGTCGCCGGAGATGACCTTCGCCTTGACGTCCTGGTCGTCGAAGTAGCGCAGGGTGTCCGCGGCGTCGGGCCGCAGCCGCTGTTCGAGGACGACGAGGGCGGTGGGCCTGACCCCGCTGGCCACGGCCGGGTCGTCGAGCTCGCGGGCCGAGCGGGCCAGCAGCAGGACCCGCAGCCCCTGTTCGTTGAGGCCGCCGATCTCGTCGAGCGCCGGGTCCCCGCTGGGCAGGAGCACGTCCGGGGCGCCGAGCAGCCAGGTGTTGTTCTCGCCGTCGCCCTCGCTGAAGCTGGCGCCGCTGTACTTGCGGGCGGAGGAGAAGGGCAGCGACTCGGTGCAGCGCCACTCGGCGCTGTCGGGGTAGGCGTCGATGATGGCCTGGAGGCTGGCGTTGGGGCGGGGGTCGGACTCGCCGAGGGCGCCGAGCACCTTCTGCACGTACGCGGCGTCCGCGCCGCCGAGCGGGCGCAGCTCGGTGACGTCCATGCCGCCCTCGGTGAGGGTGCCGGTCTTGTCGAGGCAGACGACGTCGACGCGGGCGAGGCCCTCGATGGCGGGCAGCTCCTGGACGAGGCACTGTTTGCGGCCGAGCCGGATGACGCCGACGGCGAAGGCGACGGAGGTGAGCAGGACGAGGCCCTCGGGGATCATCGGGACGATGCCGCCGACCGTGCGGGCGATGGCGTCCTTGAGGTTGTCGTCCTTGACGACGAGCTGGCTGATGACCAGGCCGATGGAGGTCGGGACCATCATCCAGGTGACGTACTTGAGGATGGTGGAGATGCCGGTGCGCAGCTCGGAGTGGACGAGGGTGAAGCGGGAGGCCTCTTCGGCGAGCTGGGCGGCGTAGGCCTCGCGGCCGACCTTGGTGGCGGTGAAGGCGCCGCCGCCGGCGACGACGAACGAGCCGGACATGACCTGGTCGCCGGGCTTCTTGAGGACGGGGTCGGCCTCGCCGGTGAGGAGGGACTCGTCGATCTCCAGCCCGTCGGCCTCGCCGACGGTCCCGTCGACGACGACCTTGTCGCCGGGCCCGAGCTCGATGACGTCGGACAGGACGATCTCGGAGGTGGAGATCTCGGCGGTGGCGCCGTCGCGGCGCACGCTGGGTTTGGCCTCGCCGATGACGGCGAGCCCGTCGAGGGTCTTCTTGGCGCGCAGTTCCTGGATGATGCCGATGCCGGTGTTGGCGACGATCACGAAGCCGAAGAGGCTGTCCTGGATGGGCGCGACGAAGAGCATGATCACCCACAGGACGCCGATGATGGCGTTGAAGCGGGTGAAGACGTTGGCGCGGACGATGTCGGCGGTGGAGCGCGAGGAGCGCAGCGGTACGTCGTTGACGTCCCCGCGCGCGACGCGTTCGGCGACCTCGGCGGTGGTCAGACCGCCCGGCTTGAAGCGGGGGGCGGGGGGCTTCACGGGGTGCACGGGGTCCAGCTCGGCACCGGCGTCGATGGCGGCGCCGGGCCGGTCGGGCCCGTCCTGGTCGATCCTCGCCCACTGGGTCATGTTTTCGACGGTAAAGGGCGTTCCCGCGCTCCACCCGCCGAGCGGCGGGAAGATCCGACTTCAGGATGAGCGGAATCCTCCCGTGGTCGACCCCGCCGTCTCCGCCACCCCCGCTACCCGGGCTGCTCGCCCCGCTCGGCCCGGGCGGCCTCTTCCGCCGCGTGGCGCTTGAGGGCGGCGTCGCGGCCGCGGACGTACCAGATGCCGATCAGGCCGAGGCCGCCGCCGGCCGCGCAGGTCCACAGCCACCACAGGAGCTCGCGGTCCGCGAACCAGCCGTAGAAGGGCAGCTGGACGACGAACATGGCGAACCAGAGGATCGTCCCGCCGGTGATGGTGGCGACAACCGGCCCCTCCAGGGGTTCGGGCGCCTCGTGCGTAGGGGTCCACTTCGCCATGCGGACCAGTCTAGGTGGCCGGATTCGGGGTCTACGCGCGGAGATGGACTGGCCTCCGTTCATGTGTTCATACTGAAACGGTTTGCCTACGGCCGGATTCCTTCGTAGGAACCACTAATTCGAACCAGTTTGAGGACCGCATGAGCACCTCGGCACCCGCCGCGGCCCCCACCAGCGGCCTGGACCGCTTCTTCAAGATCTCGGAACGCGGCTCGACCGTGGCCCGCGAGGTACGGGGCGGCTTCGCGACCTTCTTCGCGATGGCCTACATCATCGTGCTGAACCCGATCATCCTCGGCAGCGCGAAGGACATGTACGGCCACCAGCTCGACGGCGGCCAGCTCGTCACCGCCACCGTCCTGACGGCCGCCTTCTCCACCCTCCTCATGGGTGTCATCGGCAACGTCCCGATCGCCCTGGCCGCCGGCCTCGGCGTCAACACGGTCGTGGCCCTCCAGCTCGCCCCGCGCATGAGCTGGCCCGACGCCATGGGCATGGTCGTCCTGGCCGGCTTCGTCGTGATGCTCCTGGTCGCCACCGGCCTGCGCGAGCGGGTCATGAACGCCGTCCCGATCGGCCTGCGCAAGGGCATCGCGATCGGCATCGGCCTGTTCATCATGCTGATCGGCCTCGTGGACTCCGGCTTCGTCACCCGCATCCCGGACGCCGCGCACACCACGGTCCCGCTCCAGCTCGGCGGCAACGGGCACCTGCACGGCTGGCCCGTCCTGATCTTCGTCGTCGGCGTACTGCTCACGATCGCGCTGCTGATCCGCAAGACGCCCGGCGCGATCCTGATCTCCATCGTCGCCATGACCGTCGTAGCGCTCGCGGTGCAGCTGATCACCGACCTGCCGGACCTCGCCTGGGGCCTGACCGTCCCGCAGTGGCCGGGCAACCCGGTGGCCGCCCCCGACTTCGGGCTCGTCGGCCAGGTCAGCCTCTTCGGCGGCTTCGGCAAGGTCGGGGTGCTCACCGGCATCCTCTTCGTCTTCACCGTGCTGCTGTCCTGCTTCTTCGACGCGATGGGCACCATCCTCGGCGTCGGCGACGAGGCCAAGCTGACCAAGCCGGACGGCACCTTCCCCGGCATCAACCGGGTCCTGCTGATCGACGGCCTGGCCGTCGCCTCCGGCGGCGCCACCTCGTCCTCCGCCACCACCTGCTTCGTGGAGTCCACGGCCGGCGTCGGCGAGGGCGCCCGTACCGGTCTGGCCAACGTGGTCACGGGCGGTCTGTTCACCGTCTCGCTCTTCCTGACCCCGCTCGCCACGATGGTCCCCTCGCAGGCAGCCACCCCCGCCCTCGTCGCGGTCGGCTTCCTGATCCTGGCCGGCTCGGTCCGGGACATCGACTGGAGCGACTTCACCATCGCCGTCCCGGCCTTCATGGCCATGGTGATGATGCCGTTCACGTACTCGATCACCAACGGCATCGGCATCGGCTTCGTGAGCTTCTGCGTGCTGCGCCTGGCGACGGGCCGGGGCCGCGGGGTCCCGGCCGCGATGTACGCGGTCTCGGCGGTCTTCGTCTTCTACTACGCGATGCCGGCCCTCGGCCTCACGTAAGCCCGTAGAACTTCTCCGTCTCGTCGACGGCGGCCTTGAACCGCTCGTCGAAGTCATCGCGAATGAGCGTCCGGACGACATAGTCCTGGACGCTCATTCCGCGTTTGGCGGCGTGGTGCCTCAGCCGCTCCAGCAGCTCCCCGTCTATGCGCATGCTCAGCACATGTGTCCCCATGTCGAAAGGGTCGGGCCAGAGGGTGCGTACGCGCGTCCCTTTCCCCCGCCGACTCACCCGTATGAGTGATCCGTCCGGAACACTTCCGCCGGCCCCTTCCGCCCCTTCCTTCACCCCCCGTGGTCGTTAGCCAGAGTAATGAGTTATTCTAAGTACATGCCAGACCTCTCCCATGGCGACGACGCTGCCGCCGTGAACGATCTCCGCTCCGCCGTGATGCGGCTGGGCCGGCGCCTGAAGCACCAGCGCGTCGACGAATCGCTGAGCCCGACCGAGATGTCGGTCCTCGGCACCCTCGCCCGCTGCGGGCAGGCCACCCCCGGTGAGCTCGCCCGCAAGGAGCACGTCCAGCCCCCGTCGATGACCCGCATCGTCGCGTTGCTGGAGGCCAAGGGACTGGTCAGGCTGGAACCGCACCCCGACGACCGCCGCCAGAAGGTGGTCAGCCAGACGGAGGAGGCCGAGGCGATGCTCGAAGAGAGCCGCCGCAAGCGCAACGCCTTCCTGGCCGGGCTCGCGGCCGAGCTCACCGAGGACGAATGGGCCAAGCTCCGCGCGGCCGCACCCGTCCTGGAGAAGCTCGCGCACCTATAGGAACGACGCCAGGAGGCGAACGCTTTTGAGTACGGGAACCGGAGGAAACTCCGCACCCGGCCACCTACCCACCCCCCAGACCCCGAGCGGGAACAGAGGACCGGGCACCCGCTCGAACTCGATGTTCAGCTCGCTGAAGATCCGGAACTACCGGCTCTTCGCCGCAGGCCAGGTCGTCTCGAACACGGGCACCTGGATGCAGCGCATCGCGCAGGACTGGCTGGTCCTCTCCCTGACCGGCTCCGCGTCCGCCGTCGGCGTGACGATCGCCCTGCAGTTCCTGCCGATGCTGCTGTTCGGCCTCTACGGAGGCGTACTCGCGGACCGGCTGCCCAAGCGGCCGCTGCTGATCGCCACGCAGACCGCGATGGGCCTCACCGGCGTCGCGCTCGCCGCCCTCACCCTGGCCGGGGACGTCCAGGTGTGGCACGTGTACCTCGCGGCCTTCCTGCTCGGCCTGGTCACCGTCGTGGACAACCCGGCCCGGCAGACCTTCGTCTCCGAGATGGTCGGCCCCGCGCAGGTCGCCAACGCGGTCAGCCTGAACTCCGCGAACTTCCAGTCCGCGCGGCTGGTCGGCCCGGCGATCGCCGGCGTGCTCATCACCGCCGTCGGCTCCGGCTGGGCCTTCCTGCTGAACGGGCTGTCCTTCGCGGCGCCGATCGCCGCGCTGCTGATGATGCGGACCCACGAGCTGTACCGGGTCGAGCCGCAGCCGCGCGCGAAGGGCCAGCTGCGCGAGGGCCTGCGCTACGTCGCGGGCCGGCCCGAGCTGGTCTGGCCGATCGTCCTCGTCGGCTTCATCGGCACGTTCGGCTTCAACTTCCCGATCTGGCTGTCGGCCTTCGTCGACGACGTCTTCCACGGGGACGCGGGCACGTACGGGCTGTTCAACACCCTGATCGCGGCCGGATCCCTGGCCGGCGCCCTGCTCGCCGCCCGGCGCGGCAACACCCGGCTGCGGCTGCTGGTGACGGCGGCCGTGCTGTTCGCCGTGCTCCTGCTGGTGACGGCGTTCGCGCCCGGCTACTGGCTGTTCGCGGCGCTGCTGGTGCCCGTCGGCATGTTCGGCCTGACGGTCAACGTCGTGGCGAACTCCAGCGTCCAGATGGCCACCGACCCCGAGATGCGGGGCCGGGTGATGGCCCTCTACATGATGGTCTTCACCGGCGGCACCCCCGTGGGAGCCCCGCTGGTCGGCTGGATCACCGACACCTACGGGGCCCGGCTGGGCATGGCTGCGGGCGGCCTGATCTCCCTGGTGGCCGCGGTGGCCGTGGGCCTGATCCTGCGCCGCGTCGGCAACCTGCGCCTGAGCCTGAACCGCCACGGCCTGACCTTCGTCCCGGCGACCCCGCCGCGCGACCTCGCCCCGGCGGCGTAGGCCTCCGCCCCGCCGGCCGGGCAGCCTGCCCGGCCGGCGGACACCCCCTGGGGCCTGTCCGGGCGATCATGTTCGGAGCCAGATGGTGAGCGCTGCTGCGGTGGCGGTGCCGAGGCAGACATAGCCACGCTTGCCGTAGTGAGTGGCCACTGCCCGGTGCTGCTTCAGCCCGGCCGAACGAGCCACGTTCCGTCAGGCGCTGCGAGGAACGCCAAGATCGACCCGGGCCTGTTCGTGATAGTGGTTCATCAGCGCTATCAGATCCCCTTCCACGGGGGTGGCACCGCCGTTTCTGGTCGCGATTTCCTCCTGCCACAGGGCGAGGTTGACTTCGTGGGCGGCCTCGATCGCAGCCGGCGACGCCAGGAGGACGAGGGTCTCGAACAGCACGGACCTCCTCAACTCGGCCGTCTCCATCGCGGCGAGGTACTCCCGCCGGTCCTCCGTTCCTTCCGCCGCCTGCCGGGCTCGTTTGGCCGTGCTTGATATTTCCTTCACGCACGCGGCGTACTCGATGTAGGTGTGGAGTTTGCGCTCGTCCCAGCGTGTCGCCATGGACCGTTGATGCCGGGTGCGCTCAGCCGTGGTCGTCGCCAGGAATGAGGTCAGGGCACCGACGAGGACGCCAATGAGCGTCACTATCTGAGTGATCATGACAGCGAACCTTGGCCTCGTTCAGGCCGTGAAGGCAAGACCGGGCGACCAAGGCACGTTCTGTGATCGCCTGGACAGGTCCTAGTCGAACCACCGGTCCCGGGCGAGCTCCGCCGTGCGGGACGGGTCCTCCAGCAGGGCCGCCACCTCGAAGCGGCGCGGCCACTGGGACGCCGACCAGGCCAGGCCCGCCGCCACGCCCTCCAGGGTGGCCGCGTGCAGCACGCCGTCCGGGGTCAGGCGCCAGTCCAGCTCCGTACCGCCCGCCACCAGCTCCTCGTGCTCCACGTACGTCTCCGGCGTCGCCGCGCCCAGCAGCACCCG
Source organism: Streptomyces sp. NPDC029216 (assembly GCF_040648015.1). NCBI lineage: Bacteria > Bacillati > Actinomycetota > Actinomycetes > Kitasatosporales > Streptomycetaceae > Streptomyces > Streptomyces sp. NPDC029216. Next base: position 22,850 of record NZ_JBEZWL010000084.1, read on the forward strand.
TACCGGCTCGGGGACCTCGTGCACCTCGCCCGGCGTGGTCACCTCCGCCGGCACCGTCTCCGACAGCCGCCGCACCTGGAACAGCTCCGCCAGCTCCGCCGCCCGCGAAGGGGAGACGGGGAGCAGCGGCAGGCCCTCCGTCAGCGGCAGCAGGTCCGGGGCGTCCGCGACGACCGCCTCGGCCGCGTCCACCACGACCACCTCGCCGTCCACCACCGCCCGCAGCTCGTCCGGCAGCGTCACCTGGTCCGGATCCAGATCGGCCAGCGCCCCGTACAGCCCGTGCAGCTGCCGCCCGGTGACCTCGCGGTCCGGGTCCGCCAGGCGGGACAGCAGCTCGGCCGCGCCGCCCGGCTCCTCCAGGAGGGCGCGCACCGAGGTGCGTACGCCCAGCGCGCGCAGGACCTGCTCGTCCTCGAAGCCCGTCGCGTCCGCCGGGGTGTACAGGCCCGCCAGCAGCGGGTCCCCGCCCGCCGCGCGCAGGCCCGCCGGGCGGCGGCCGTCGAGCACCGGGTGGTCGCGCAGCCACCAGGCGGTGTACGGGCGCACCGACTGCGTGGTGCCGTCCGGGAGCAGTACCCGCACCGGCTGGGTCAGCGCGTCCCGCAGCGGGGGCTGCGCGAGCATCGCCAGGGCCTGCGGCCAGCGGTCGTCGTCGACGAGGTCGAGGTCCCGTACGGCGATCAGCTCGGTGGCCACCGGCGGCACCGGGGAGTCGGGGAGCTGGTCGAGGAGGTCCTCGCACCACACGTCGACGGCGTCCAGCAGACCGGCGTCGTCGGGCTCGGCGTAGTCCCCCTCGCGGGGCTCCAGCTCGTCCGGGTCGAGGACCACGTCGGTGGCGCGGACCAGCTGGAACGTGGTCAGCACCCCGCACGCGGCGAGCGTGTCGGCGTCCCAGCGGGCGGCCAGCTCGGGGTCCAGGTACGGGATCTCGTCCTCGCGGACCACCGAAGCGAGGGGGCTCCCGGCGAGGAGGAGCTCCCCGGCCGGGGTCGGTTCGCCGTCCTCGTCGGGCAGGGCCAGGGCGCCCAGCCAGGGTTCGTCGCCCGGGGCCAGGCCGGCGTCGCGGACCAGGGTCAGGACGATGTCGGCGAGCTCGTCGGCGTCCGGAGCGTCGGAGTCCTCGTCCCACACCTCGCCCGCGTCCAGCGAGCCGGCGACCGCGGCCCGGATCTGCGGGGTGGTCAGGACGGCGCGTGCGGTGGCGGGCAGGGCGCCCAGCTTCTCCAGCAGCGGGTGCGCGGCCTCGGGGTGGGCCACCTTCAGTCCCAGCCGGGCCAGGTCCGCCGGGGTGTCCGCGCCGGGCAGCAGGATGTGGCGCGGGCCGATCGCGGTACGGCCGTCGGCGAGCGGCACGGGCAGGCCCGAGAGCCGGTCGGGGTCCACCCCGGCCAGGGTGTCGTAGAGGCTGTGCCACCACTGCGGGGTGCGCTCGATGCCGGCGATCCGCTCGATGGCCTCCCCGAGCGGGAGCCGGCCCACGCCCAGGGTGCGCAGCTCGGGCCGCCGCTCCAGCCCGGCTGGCAGCAGCGTCGGGAGCACCTCCGCGAGGACCCGTACGGTGTCGGCTCCGGCGCCCTCGACCACCTCGGCCTCGAAGGGGCGCAGCCGGGAGAGCTCCTCGGAGGGGGCGGCCGGGGCGAGGAAGCCCGTGCGGGGCAGCCGCCGGAGGACGGCCGCGCGCAGGGCGCCGTCGAGTTCGCCCTGGCCGAGGGGGCCGGGGACGAGGTCGACGAGGGCTGGGGTCACCGGGTCCCAGGCCGCGAGGAGTTCGGCGTAGGCGTCGGCGGCGCGCTCCACCAGGAAGTCGGCCAGCGGACCGGGCGCGTGGTGGCGCCGCGAGGTGTCCATCGGGAGGGAGGCGATGAGCAGGGCGGGGATGCCGAGCGGCTCGTCGGTGGGGGTGGGGGCGTGGACGACGGGGGCGGTGCGGGGGCGTTCGGGTGCGCCGTCGGTGTCGACGGGGGTGGCCCAGGTGACGCTCCAGGTGGGGCGCAGCCGTTCCTCCACGGGCCGGCCGGCGAGGAGTTCGCGTGCGATGGGGCCGCTGTGGCGGACGGTGCGCCAGCGGCGGGTGCCGGCCGCGGAGTCCTCGATGACGGTGTACGGGCCCTCGGTGTGCCGGTAGAGGGTGCGGGTGCCGCCGGCGGGGGTGTCCACGACGACCTCGGTCAGCCCGGGGAGGGTGAGGAGGAGGGCGTCGTCGACGCCGTGCAGGAGGCGTTCGGCGAGGTCCTCGGCGGCGGCGTCGCGCAGCGGGAGGACCACGACGGTGTCGTAGCCCTCGGGGGCGGTGCCCTCGGCGGGCAGCGGCAGCCGCAGCAGGGGTACGTGGCCGTCGCGGCGGCGCAGTTCGTCGCCGAGGCCGGGGCTGAAGTGGGCGGCCTCGCGGGCCATTTCGCGGGCCTCGGCGAGGGACCAGCGCACGCCGCCGTGCCGGCCGAGCACCGCCGGCTCGTCGGAGACGGCCAGGACGGCCGCGAAGCCGACGCCGAAGCGGCCGACGGTGTCGGAGGCGGAGGCGCCCTCCCGCTTGGCGGAGGCGCGCAGGGTGCTCAGCGACTCCACGCCCGTCGCGTCCAGCGGGGCACCGGTGTTGGCGACGGCCAGCAGTGCGTGGCCGCCCTCGCCGGGGACGGCGGGGTGCAGGGTGAGCCGCAGCCGGCCGGGCACGCGGGCGCGGGCGGCCGCGTCGGAGGCGTTCTGCGCCAGTTCGACCACGAGCCGGTCGCGGTAGCCGCCGAGCGCCAGGTCCTCCTCGGCGTTCGCGTCCTCCCGGAACCGGGCGGGGCCCGCGGCCCACGCGTCGAGCACAGCGCGGCGCAGCCGGGCGGTACTGAAGGGGTCCATGCCGCTCTGCGCCGCCGTCACTCGCACGTTCACGCCGCTGCCTCCACGCTTGTGCTGCCTCCACGTCCTGCTGTGAAGGTATCGCGTGGGCGGCTGTGCCTTGCCCGTGAGGTGGGCGAACACGACGACGTGGGAGCCCTAGTGGCGGTCGGGGGTGCGGTCGGCGGGGGTCTTGGCCCCGACGGAGGACTTCGGCCCGGAGCCGCCGGTCTTGACGGTCAGCCGGGCGGTGGCCTGGAGTCCGGCGCCGCCGGGGGCGGAGCCGGTGAGGGCGACGCCGTAGCCGCCGTCCTTGACGCCGGCGACCCTGGCGGTGCCGGTCCAGGTGGTGCCGTCCTTGCCGGGGCTGAGCCGGACGGCGTCGAGGGCGGCGGAGGACACGGTCAGGTTCTTCGACCCGGCCGGGGCGGTCACGGTGACGCTGACCGCGTCGCCGGGCTTCACCGGCGAGGTGGGTACCTGTACGGACGCCCGGGCGGCGGGGGCGGCCGGGGAGGCGGACGGCGCGCCGTCGGCGGCGAAAGCGGTGGTGGCGGCGCCGCCGGCGACGGCCAGCGTCGAGGCGAGGGCGATCGCCGAGAGGGTGCGTGCGGTGCGTGCCTTGCGCATGGGATGTCCTCCTGAACGGGCAGCCGGGATTTTTCCCGGCACACCAGACATGAGGGACATCCTGGCCGCTCGGTTGCGGCCGCTCCCGGCCCCCGGCCGGCCCCCTGCCGAAGGTCCCGCACCGCGAACGCGCAGGCCGCACCGCCTCTGAGGATGGTCCGTTTGCTGTCTCTTTGCCCCGATTTTTGGGACCTAAGTCCCAGAACCCGGCCCCCGGAACGGAAGGAGCCCCCGGCGCCTTCCGGCACCGGGGGCTCCCCACGTACGACGGGGCAGCGACCGGATCAGAGGTGCTCGATCACGTAGTCGACGCACGCGGTCAGCGCCTGCACGTCCGCCGGGTCGATCGCCGGGAACATCGCGATACGGAGCTGGTTGCGGCCCAGCTTGCGGTACGGCTCGGTGTCCACGATGCCGTTGGCGCGCAGCACCTTCGCCACCGCCGCCGCGTCGATCTCGTCGTCGAAGTCGATCGTGCCGATGACCGCCGAACGCTTGTCGGCGTCCTGCACGAACGGGTTCGCGTACTTCGACGCCTCCGCCCAGCCGTACAGGTTCCGCGCGCTGGCCGCCGTACGGGAGGTCGTGAACTCCAGGCCGCCCTGGCCGTTCATCCACTCCAGCTGCTGGTTCAGCAGGAACAGGGTGGCCAGCGCCGGGGTGTTGTACGTCTGGTTCTTCAGCGAGTTGTCGATCGCCGTCGGCAGCGAGAAGAACTCCGGGATGTGCCGGCCCGACGCGTGCACGCGCGCGGCGCGCTCCAGGGCGGCCGGGGAGAACGCGGCCAGCCACAGGCCGCCGTCCGAGGCGAAGGACTTCTGCGGGGCGAAGTAGTAGACGTCGGTCTCGGTGATGTCCACCGGCAGACCGCCCGCACCCGAGGTCGCGTCCACCAGGACCAGCGACCCGGCATCGGCACCCGCGACGCGCTTGATCGGCGCCGCCACACCCGTCGAGGTCTCGTTGTGCGTGTACGCGTACACGTCCACACCCGCCTCCGCCACCGGCTCGGGGTGCGTGCCCGGCTCGGAGGAGATGACGGAGGGCTCGTCCAGCCACGGCGCGAGCTTCGCGGCCTTGGCGAACTTGGACGAGAACTCGCCGAAGGTCAGGTGCTGGGACTTCCGCTCGATCAGACCGGCGGTCGCGATGTCCCAGAAGGCGGTGGAGCCGCCGTTGCCCAGGATCACCTCGTAGCCCTCGGGCAGGGAGAAGAGGTCCCGGAGGCCCTGGCGCACCGAGCCGACCAGGTTCTTGACCGGGGCCTGGCGGTGCGAGGTGCCGAGCAGGGAGTTACCGGTGGCGGCGAGGGCGTCCAGCGCCTCGGTCCGCACCTTGGAGGGGCCCGCGCCGAAGCGTCCGTCGGCGGGCTTGATGTCAGCGGGAATCTGGATCTCAGCCACGAGCGGAGCGTATCGGGTCACGGACCGGGCGTTGGAGGCGCGTCCACCCGGTGAGACACGGGAGGGTGATGCGAGGGTGTGCTGCGTGACGTCTCCCGGGGAACTCGAGCGGACATTGCGGGCCGAGCTGCGCGGGGAGGTGGATTTCGGCGCCGCCGCACGGGCCTTGGTGACCATGGACGCCTCCAACTACCGGCGCGTACCGGTCGGCGTCGTCGCCCCGCGCGACGCCGACGACGTGGCCGCGGCACTGCGGGTGTGCGCCCAGGCCGGAGTCCCCGTCGTGCCGCGCGGCGGCGGGACCTCCATCGCCGGACAGGCCACCGGAACCGGCGTCGTCCTCGACCTCACCCGCCACATGAACGCCCTCGTCTCGGTGGACCCGGCCGCCCGCACCGCCGTGGTCCAGCCCGGCCTGGTCCTCGACCGGCTCCGGGAGGCGGTGCGCCCGTACGGCCTGACCTTCGGCCCCGACCCGTCCACCCACTCCCGCTGCACCCTCGGCGGGATGATCGGCAACAACGCGTGCGGGGCCCACTCCGTCGCCTGGGGCACCACCGCCGACAACGTCACGGAGCTGTCGGTGACGGCGTACGGCGGCACCGCCCACCGCCTCGGGCAGGGCTGGGACGGGGCCCCGCCCGGGCTGCGCGAACTCGTCGCCGGAAACCTGGCCGTCCTGCGCACCGGCCTGGGCGCAGGCTTCTCCCGCCGCATCTCCGGCTACGGCGGCCTGGACGCCCTGCTCCCCGAACGCGGCACGCAGCTCGCCCGGGCCTTCTGCGGCAGCGAGGGCACCCTCGGCGTGGTCACGGAGGCCGTGGTGCGCCTGGTGGAACTCCCGCCCGCGCCCGCCCTCGCCGTCCTCGGCTACCCCGACGAGAGCGCCGCCGCCGACGCCGCCGCCGGGCTGCTCCCGTACGGGCCGCTGACCGTCGAGGGGATGGCCCAGGACCTGGTCCGCGGCGCCGCAGGACTGCCCCGGGGCGGGGCCTGGCTGTTCGTCGAGACCCGGGACGAGGGGGCCGCGCACCGCCTCGTACGGGCCGCCGACGCCCTCGACGCGCGGGTGGTCGCGGACCCGGCCGGGCAGCGGGCGCTGTGGCGGATCCGCGAGGACGCCGCCGGCACCGCGAGCCGCCTCCCTGGGGGCACCTCCCGGACGGAGTCTGGGGGAGGCACGATGGCCTGGCCCGGGTGGGAGGACTGCGCGGTACCCCCCGCCCGGCTGGGCGCCTACCTGAGGGAGTTCCGCGCCCTGCTGGCCCGGCACGGGCTGCGGGGCACCCCGTACGGGCACTTCGGCGAGGGCTGCGTCCACGTCCGCATCGACTTCGACCTGGTGACACCGGCCGGGATCGCCCGCTTCCGCTCCTTCTCGGAGGAACTGGCCGACCTGGTCACCGCCCACGGGGGCTCCCTGTCGGGAGAACACGGCGACGGCCAGGCCCGCGCCGAACTCCTGCCCCGCATGTACGCCCCGGAGGTCATCGACCTCTTCGGCGCGTACAAGGACGTGTGGGACCCGGCGGGCGGCATGAACCCCGGCACCCTGGTCCGCCCCGCCCGCCTGGACGACAACCTCCGCTTCGCGGTCCTCCCGCCCGCCGAACCGCTCGCGCGGGAGGTGGCACGGTGCGTGGGCGTCGCCAAATGCCGCTCGCTGGAGGTGGGCGGACCGGCGGTCATGTGCCCGTCCTACCGGGCCACGGGGGAGGAACGGCACTCCACCCGGGGCCGGGCACGGCTGCTGCACGAGATGCTGGCGGGGGAGATCATCCCCGACGGGTGGCGCTCGGCGGAGGTGGCCGAGGCGCTGGACCTGTGCCTGGGCTGCAAGGGCTGCCGCAGCGACTGCCCGGTGGGGGTGGACATGGCCACGTACAAGTCGGAGTTCCTGCACCACCACTGGCACGGCCGCCCGCGCCCCCTGTCCCACTACGTCCTGGGCGGCCTCCCGACCTGGCTCCGCCTGATCGCCCGGCTGCGCGCGGCGCGGGTGGTCAACGCGGCGGGGAGGGTGCTGCGGGTACCGGGCCTGACCCGGGAACGGCGGCTGCCGGAGGTGGCGAGGACGCCGTTCACACGGGCGCGTACGGCCCCGGCCGCGACCCCGGCGCCCCCGCCCCGGGTCACGCTCTGGCCGGACACCTTCACGAACCACCTGTCCCCCGACACCGCCCGCGCGGCCACCCGCGTCCTGGCCGCCGCGGGCCTCCCCACCACCCTCCCGCCCGGCAACCCCTGCTGCGCCCTGACCTACATCTCCACCGGCCGCCTCACCCGCGCCCGCAAGGTCCTCCGCCGCACCCTCGACACCCTCGGCGACGCCGAAGGCCCCGTCCTCGTCCTGGAACCCAGCTGCGCCGCGGCCCTGCGCACCGACCTCCCCGCCCTCCTCCCCGACGACCCCCGGGCCCACCGCCTCGCGGCAGCGGTCCGCACCTTCGCCGAGACCCTGGAGGAGTACGCCCCCCACTGGACCCCGCCCCGCCTGGACCGGCCCGTCGCGGGGCAGACCCACTGCCACCAGCACGCCGTACTCGGCGACGCCGCCGACCGCCGGCTGCGCGAGCGCGCCGGCCTCACCGGCGAGCTCAGCGGCGGCTGCTGCGGCCTCGCGGGCAACTTCGGCTTCGAGCCGGGCCACCACGCCGTCTCGGTCGCCTGCGCGGAGGAGCAGCTGCTCCCGTCCCTGCGCGCCGCCGCACCCGACACCGCCGTCCTGGCGGACGGCTTCTCCTGCCGCACCCAGATCGCCCAGCTCTCCGACCACCGCGCCCGCCACGTGGCGGAACTCCTGGCGGAGGCCCTCCCGCCGGACCCGGAACCGGAACCGAGCCCGCCCGCGGCGCCGATGTAAGCCAGAACACGCATGCACGACCCTTACCCACCCCTTAACCTGGAGAAATGCCCGCACCCTCCCCGTCCCCCACGACGACCCACACCGCCAAGCCCCAGGCCCCCACCCCCACCAGCACCCCCACCAGCACCCCCAGGGGCGGCCGCTTCGGCCCGGTGGCCCTCGTCGTCGCGGCCGGTATCTCGGTGCAGTTCGGCGCCGCCCTCGCGGTCATGATCATGCCGAGGGCGGGTGCGGCGGGCGTGGTCACCCTGCGCCTCGCGGCCGCCGCGCTGGTCCTCCTGCTCGTCTGCCGGCCCACGCTGCGGGGCTACACCCGCTCCGACTGGGGCACGGTCATCGCCTTCGGCGTGGCCCTGGCGGGTATGAACGGCCTCTTCTACCAGTCCATCGACCGCATCCCCCTCGGCCCGGCCGTCACCCTGGAGGTCCTCGGCCCGCTGGCCCTCTCGGTGATCGTCTCCCGGCGCCTGGTGAACCTCCTGTGGGCGGGCCTGGCCCTCGGCGGCGTGGTCCTCCTGTCCGGCCACGGCGGTGGCGGCCTCGGCTTCGGCTCCCTCGACCCGCTCGGCGCGGCCTTCGCGGTGGGCGCGGGCGCGATGTGGGCGGCGTACATAGTCTTCAGCGCCCGCACCGGCCGCCGCTTCCCGCAGGCGGACGGCCTGGCCCTGGCGATGGCGGTGGCGGCGGTCATCTCCCTCCCCCTGGGCGTGGCCCAGGCGGGCCCCGCCCTCCTGGTCCCGAGCACGCTGGCCCTGGGCCTCGGCGTGGCGGTGCTGTCTTCGGTGCTCCCCTACACCCTGGAACTCCTCGCCCTCCGCCGCCTCCCGGCCCCGACGTTCGCGATCCTGATGAGCCTGGAACCGGCCATCGCGGCCACGGCCGGCTTCCTGATCCTCCACCAGGCCCTGTCCCTGCTGGACGCCCTGGCGATAGCCCTGGTCATCGCGGCCAGCATGGGGGCGGTTCGGGCGCAGGGGGGCGGCGGGCGGGAGTAGCGGGGCGGGGTGGGGGTTCTCGGGGTCCCGGTGGGGCGGTCTCAGAGAGGGGTTGGGGTTTTCCCGTCAGTCTCATCGTCCTTCCGTGTCGGGCCGGCCTGTCAAGGGCGCTCCTTCGTCGCGTCGCTTCGCGATGGCCTTCGGCCACCCTTGACAGCCCGTCCCGCCACGAAAAGCCGAAGACTGCCGGGAAAACCCCAAAGGAACGGGACGGTTGTTCATTGACCATCCGGCTCCCTCAGCGATGAGGCGGGCAGGCCGGGTCCGCCTCGCCGGGCATCCGGCCCCTCCAGATCCCTGATTCGGGCCCACCCCACGCCCCAGATCGCTACGCGCTCCTCATTTCTCGGCGTCCGCCGCCCGTCTTGGGCCGATACCCGCAGCCGAGGACGATCAGGAGGGCCGCCGGACTCTCCTGGCGCGCCAGATCGCTACGCGCTCCTCTTTGCCCGGCGTCCGACGGCCGTCCTGGGCTGGGATGACGTCCCCGTCGTCCTGTGGTGCAGGTACAAGCCCAAGACGGCCGCCGGACGCCGAGATCTGAGGAGCGCGTAGCGATCTGTCGCGCTTGGCGGGCCCGGAGGACGATTTCATCGTCCTTGGGTGCGGGGATCGGCCCCAGACGGGCGCCGGACGCCGAAATACGGGCAGCGCGTAGCGATCTGGGGCGTGGGGTCCCCCTGGCCCCGAATCAGGGATCTGGAGGGGCCGGATGCCCGGTCTGCCGGACCCGGCCTGCTCGCCTGATCCCTGAGGGAGCCGGATGGTCAATGAACAACCGTCCCGTTCCTTTGGGGTTTTCCCGGCGGTCTTCGTTTTTCCGTGGCGGGACGGTCTGTCAAGGGTGGCCGAAGGCCATCGCGAAGCGACGCGACGAAGGAGCGCCCTTGACAGGCCGGCCCG
>NZ_JBEZWL010000085.1:0-32384 GCF_040648015.1 Streptomyces sp. NPDC029216
GCCCCGGCACCGCCCCGCCGGCGGCCCGCGCCCTGCGCGCCCCGCTGCCCGGCGGCCTCGGTCCGTGCATCCCGGGCGGCACCGGCCCGAACCAGGGCTGCCCGCCCGTCTGGCCGGACCCGAACAACAGGGACTTCACCGGCCGGGACAACGGCATCAACGTCTTCGTCGGCGGCAACATGAGCGTGCGCCGCGGCGCCGCCGAGGCCGAGGGCAAGGTCGTCGTCCTCGGCGACTTCGACCTGAACAAGACCGCCGGCGTCTACAACGTGGGCATCGCCGGCGTCGGCTCCCGGGTCCCCCCGGCCGACGGCTCGGACTTCCTGACCACCGGCGAGGACATCACCGTCGCCGGCGGCCAGCGGCTCCTCGCCGACGGCGGCGTCGTCCGCTACGCGGGCACCCTCACCGGCACGGTGACCGGCACCCCCGTCCACGACGCGGACGCCACCTCCCCCTACCGGGCCCTGCGCGGACAGCTGACCGCCGCGAGCACCTGCTACGCCTACCCCCAGGGCGCCCCGCGCACCGCGACCGGCCGGGCCGTGTGGTCCGCGCAGGAGACCGTCTTCACCGGCGACGGCACCTCCATGCTCCAGGTCTTCAACGTGGACTTCGACCTCTCGGGCCCCGGCACCGCCCAGCAGACCGTCCGCTTCGCCGGCATCCCCGCCGGCGCCACCGTCCTGGTCAACGTCACCGGCCAGACCCGCGACCTGCGCGTCAACAACGTCCTGCTGCCGGCCGGGCTGCGCGAGCGCCTGCTGTGGAACTTCCCCGACGCGCAGGCGGTCGGCATCGCCGGCTCGGCCCAGCTCGGCGGCAGCGTCCTGATCGGCCCGGACGCCTCCGCCGCGACCGTGTCCGTCATCGGCCTGAACGGCCGCTTCTTCACCGCCGGCAACGTCACCCACACCAGCCCGACCGAGACCACGGGCCTCGGAGCGGAGTTCCACGCCTACCCCTTCGACGGAGACCTGCCCGAATGCGCCCCCACCCCGCCGGTGCGCGGCCGGGTGACGGTCCGGAAGGTCGACGAGCAGGGGCAGCCGCTGGCCGGCGCCCGCTTCGACCTGTGGCGCGAGAGCAACGGCGTCCCCGGCCTCCAGACGAACGGTCAGGACCCCGACACCAGGGTCGGCGGCGTCTGCGTGACCGACACCCAGGGCAGCTGCACCGTGGAACTGCCCGTCGGCGAGCGCTACTACTGGCGCGAGGTCGGCGTCCCGGACGGCTACGAGCGCCCCGCCGACCCCGTCACCGCCTTCGACCTGGACGAGGGTGACGTCGCCGAGGGCGTCGTCGTCACCATCCGCAACCAGCGCACGGACGTGGAGCACCCCGGCTCCATCACGGTCGTGAAGAAGGACGCCAAGACCCGGCACCCCCTGGCCGGCGGGGTGTTCCAGCTGTGGAAGGAGACCAACAACACCCAGGGCCTGCAGACCGGCGGCCCGTACCCCGACGAGCGGACCGGCGGGCCCTGCACCACCGGCGGGAACGGGGCCTGCGAGTTCGACGGGCTCGTCCCGGGCCTGTACTACCTCCAGGAGACGGCGGCCCCCGACGGCTACGCCCTGCCCACCGACCGGGTCACGGGCCCGCTGCGCCTGGAGGGGACAGCCGCCGACCGGCGGATCGTCGTCCCGGTCCTCAACAAGCGGGACGGGCACGGCAAGCCGGACCACCACAAGCCCGGCCACGACAAGCCGGGACACGGCGACCACGACGGTCCGCACGAGGGCCACGGCGAGCCCGGGCACGGCGAGCCCGGCCACGGCGAGCACGACGGCCACGGCATCCCGGGCCTCGGCGGCGACTGGCCCGCCACACGCGGCCGCGGCTGACGCGACGGCCGTCCGTCGCCGCAGTTGGGACGGAACGGTGACATGAACGTTTCTATTCGTAGTCTCCCCATGTGATTTCCTGTCGACAAGCGCGCGACTGTCCGTGCGCGGGGGACATGGGGAGAACACGAGTGAACGTGCAGCCGATACGCGGCCGCGTCCGCACCGGCCTGCCGGCCCTGCTGCTGGGCGCGGCCCTTCTGCTCACCACGGCGTGCAGCGGTGGCGGCGGGAACGCCGGCGGCGGTGGCGACAACGGCAAGCCCGGGGGCGGGAACGCCGCCAAGGCCAACACCGAGGCGTCGAAGGCCGTGGTCAGCGTCAAGCCGGACGACGGGGCCAAGGAGGTCGCCACCAGCGGCGTCCTGAAGGTCTCCAGCACCGGCGGCAAGCTGACCACGGTGACGGTCGCCGACACCAAGGGCAACGCGGTCGAGGGCAAGCTGGCAGCGGACGGCTCCAGCTGGGAGCCCGCCCGCAACCTGGCCTCCGCCACCGAGTACAAGGTGCACGCGGTCGCCAAGGACGAGGCCGGCCGGGAGTCCGCCAAGGACACCACCTTCACCACCCTCACCCCGCAGAACACCTTCGTCGGCCACTACACGCCCGAGGACGGTTCGACCGTCGGCGTGGGCATGCCGGTGTCGATCAACTTCACCCGCGGCATCACCAACACCGAGGCCGTGGAGAAGGCCATCACGGTCACCGCTGAGCCCTCCGTGCCGATCGAGGGCCACTGGTTCGGCAACGACCGCCTCGACTTCCGTCCCGAGAAGTACTGGGCCGCGGGCACCAAGGTCACCGTGAAGCTCGCCCTCGACGGCGTCGAGGGCCGCCCCGGCGTCTACGGCAAGCAGACCCGTACGGTCACCTTCACCATCGGCCGCTCCCAGGTCTCCACCGTCGACGCGACGGCGAAGACGATGGAGGTCGTCCGCGACAACCAGGTCATCAAGAACCTCCCGATCACGGCCGGTGCCCCCGCGACGACCACCTACAACGGGCAGATGGTCATCAGCGAGAAGTACAAGGTGACCCGGATGAACGGCGCCACCGTCGGCTTCGGCGGCGAGTACGACATCTCGGACGTCCCGCACGCGATGCGCCTGTCGAACTCCGGCACCTTCGTCCACGGCAACTACTGGGCCTCCTCCAGCACCTTCGGCTCGGAGAACGTCAGCCACGGCTGCGTCGGCCTGGAGGACGAGCGCGGCGCCGGCGACCCCAACACGCCCGCCGCCTGGTTCTTCAACGAGTCCCTGATCGGTGACGTGGTGGTCGTGAAGAACTCCAAGGACAAGCAGATCGCCCCGGACAACGGCCTCAACGGCTGGAACATGGACTGGGCGGAGTGGAAGAAGTAAGCGGATCGGACACCTGATCCGGTGGCCCGGTGCTGTGACCCACAGCACCGGGCCACTTCGCGTTAACCACCGCTAACCTTCCCCGTATGACCCTTTCTCTCGAAGTCTCCGAAGGCGTCGGCACCATCCGCCTGGACCGCCCGCCCATGAACGCCCTGGACATCGCCACCCAGGACCGGCTGCGCGAGCTCGCCGTGGAGGCGACCGACCGCGCCGACGTGCGCGCCGTGATCATCTACGGCGGGGAGAAGGTGTTCGCGGCCGGCGCGGACATCAAGGAGATGCAGACCATGGACCACGCGGCGATGGTCGCCCGGTCCCGCGCCCTGCAGGACGCCTTCACGGCCGTCGCCCGCATCCCCAAGCCCGTCGTCGCGGCCATCACCGGCTACGCCCTCGGCGGCGGCTGCGAGCTCGCGCTGTGCGCCGACTACCGGATCGCCGCCGACAACGCGAAGCTCGGCCAGCCGGAGATCCTGCTCGGCCTGATCCCGGGCGCGGGCGGCACCCAGCGGCTGTCCCGGCTGATCGGCCCCTCCAAGGCCAAGGACCTCATCTTCACGGGCCGGATGGTCAAGGCCGACGAGGCCCTCACCCTCGGTCTGGTGGACCGGGTCGTGCCCGCCGCCGAGGTGTACGAGCAGGCGCACGCCTGGGCCGCCAAGCTCGCCCAGGGCCCGGCGATCGCCCTGCGCGCGGCGAAGGAGTGCGTGGACGCCGGCCTGGAGGCCGACATCGACACCGGCCTGACCATCGAACGCAACTGGTTCGCGGGCCTGTTCGCCACCGAGGACCGCGAGCGCGGTATGCGCAGCTTCGTCGAAGAGGGCCCGGGCAAGGCGAAGTTCATGTGAGTGAACCCTTGCGGGTGGATTAGCGGGGCCTTAAGGGAGCCTTAAGGAGAAACGGTTGACCCACGCACAGTGATCAAGCCGCCTCGGATCGTCACCGCAGGTCAACGCCGCCCGGCTGGGCCTCGGTTGCCCGTCGCATATGCCAGTGCGCCCTCTCGGAATCCTCGATTCCGGGGGGCGTATTCCTGCGGAACGGCCCGGGCGGGCGCGGCGGCCGTCCATGATGGGTGCATGGCGGGCCTGGAGGGTGTGGAACAGCCGCGGCAGCGCGGCAGCGCGATGGCCGTACGGCTCACGGCGGCGGTGGAGGACGAACAGGGCTTCAAAGCGCTGGAGTTGTACGGGAACCCGGCGGAGGCGGAAGTGACCCTGCCGTCCATGCCGGAGTCCGCGAGCACGGCCCGCCGGCTCACGCAGAGCGTGGTGATCCGCTTCTGGGGGCTGTCGCCGCAGATCGCCGAGCACACCGTCCTGCTGGTCTCCGAGCTCGTCGGCAACGCGGTGCGCCACACCGGAGCCCGCTCCTTCGGGTTACGGATGCTGCGCCGCCGCGGCTGGATCCGCGTGGAGGTGCGCGACCCCTCGCGCGGGCTGCCCTGCCTGATGCCGGTCCACGAGCTGGACACCACCGGCCGGGGGCTCTTCCTCGTCGACAAGCTGTCCGACCGCTGGGGCGCCGACCTGCTGCCGCGCGGCAAGATCACCTGGTTCGAGATGCGGGTCGCGGACCGCTGACCGCCCGGGACCTCCCCGGAAACGCCAGAAACCCCCTGTCGCCGAGGTGGGGCGCTACGGGGGTTTCATGGGGCGCCGAGGACCGGTGGGGTGTGTGGCCCTCGGCGGGTGGACTTCGCTCGGGTCAAAGGGAAGCCGTGGTTCCGACTATGGCAGACGAGGGCCCAAACGCCAAAAGTCCCCACTCGGACATAAGTGTGCATATCATAAGAGTTTTCATCTAAATCTTAGGTGAGGTGGGCCACTCGCCTCGCATTCCATGAATGACTATCCACCGCTCTGCGTAAATCGTTGATCGCATAGCGGATGAAGGGGCTCCGGCCCGCCACTACCGAAGGTCCCAAAGGGGGTCAATCAATACCTTCGGGGGCGTTCGCCACTTAAATGGGCAGGTGCTCTGTTATCCAGACCGCCGTACTGCCCTGCGCGCCACGGCGGCGGTCGCCGCCGGTGCCCTCACCGCCGCCTGCGGCACGGGCGGCGCCGGCCCGTCGGCCCCCGGGCCCGTCCGGCCCGCCCCCGCCAAGCCCGCCCCGGCGGCCGCCCCCGCCCCCCGTCGGTTCCCCGGCCAGCCGGTCGAGATCGCGCACGGCCCGCGCGACCGGCCGAAGGTCGCGCTCACCTTCCACGGCAACGGGGACCCCGCCATTGCCCGCGCCGTGCTCGCCGAGGCGGAGAAGGCGGGCGCGAGGGTCACCGTCCTGGCCATCGGCACCTGGCTCGACGAGCACCCCGATATGGCCCGCCGGATCCTCGACGGCGGCCACGAGCTCGGCAACCACACCCAGCGCCACCTCGCGATCAACTCCCTGCCCGAGGCGGAGGCCGAGGCCGAGATCGCCGGCTGCGCCGAACGCCTCAAGCGCCTGACCGGCTCCATCGGCACCTGGTTCCGCCCCTCGCAGACCCAGTACGCCAGCCCGCTCGTCCAGAAGCTGGCCCAGCGGGCCGGCTACCCGCACGTCCTCTCGTACGACGTGGACTCCCTCGACTTCACCTCGCCCGGCGCGGCGGCCGTCATCCGCACCGTCACCGGGACGATCCACGGCGGATCGGTGGTGAGCCTGCACTTCGGCTACGCGGACACGGTCGACGCGATGCCGCCCCTCCTCGAAGAACTCGCGCGCCGCGAACTGCGCGCGGTGACCACCACGGAGCTGCTGACCCCATGACGACCACCCGCCTTCCCCGGAAGGCCATCGTGCTGCTGGCCGGTCTGGTCCTCGCCGCCCTGGCCGGCTGCGGATCGGCCGACAAGGCGCCCGCCGAGGCGCTCGGCTCCAAGGGACCGGCCGAACCCGTCAAAGCCGTACCGGCCGTGCCGCCGGGGCTGGCCGGGATGCCCCCGGTGCTCGATCCGGCCGACGTGTACGCGGCGGACCGGCCGAACAAGCTCTCCCCGGTGGTCAAGGGCTTCCCGTCGCGCGTCTACGTGCCGAACACCAACTCGAACACGGTGTCCGTCATCGACCCGGCCACCTACAAGGTCGTCGACACCATCCCGGTCGGCGTCCAGCCCCAGCACGTGGTGCCCTCGTGGGACATGAAGACCCTGTGGGTCAACAACAACCGCGGCCACACCCTCACCCCGATCAACCCGGCCACCGGGGAGGCGGGGGAGCCCGTCGAGGTGCACGACCCGTACAACCTGTACTTCACGCCCAACGGCAAGTACGCCATCGTGATGGCCTCCATGGACCGCGAGCTGGTCTTCCGCGACCCGCACACCATGGAGCGCGTCAAGACCGTCCCGGTGACCTGCTTCGGCGTCAACCACGCCGACTTCTCCCTCGACGGCCGCTACTTCATCGTCAGCTGCGAGTTCTCCGGCGAACTGCTCAAGGTCGACACGGAGAAGATGGAGGTCATCGGCCAGCAGAAGCTCCCCTTCGAGGGGGCCATGCCGCAGGACGTGAAGGTCTCCCCGGACGGGAAGACCTTCTACGTCGCCGACATGATGGCGCACGGCATGTGGGTGCTCAGCGGCGACAAGTTCGACACCCCCAAGCTGCTGCCCACGGGCAAGGGCTGCCACGGCCTGTACGTCAGCCGCGACTCCCGCGAGATGTACGTCTCCAACCGCGGCGAGGGCAGCATCTCCGTCTTCGACTTCAAGAAGAACCAGCTCACCAAGAAGTGGGAGCTGCCCGAGGGCGGCAGCCCCGACATGGGCGGGGTCTCCGCCGACGGCAAGGTGCTGTGGCTGTCCGGCCGTTACAACTCCGAGGTCTACGCGATCGACACCACCACCGGCAAGGAGCTGGCGAAGATCCCGGTCGGCAGCGGCCCCCACGGCCTGGCCGTGTACCCGCAGCCCGGCCGCTACTCCCTCGGACACACCGGCATCTTCCGCTAGGGCGTCGCGCAATTCGCCTATGGGGCGTGGGAGTTCACCGGGCCGTATCCGCCGATCGGCGGGTACGGCCCGTAGTAGGCGTTGAGGGGTGCGCGTGCCTCGTCGAGCAGGGCCGGGCCGTCCTGGGCCACTGACGGCCACTGGCCCGACTCCGGATTGAGTGCGACGAGCTGCTCGGTGGAGAGCGCGTACACGACCCGGCCGATGCCGGAGCGGACGATGGCGCCGCCGCACATGCCGCACGGCTGGCAGCTCGTGTACAGGGTGGTGCGGGCGGCCGTGTCCGTATCCAGCTCACGGGCCGCCCACCGGGCCAGCTTCAACTCCGGGTGGGCCGTGATGTCACCGTCCCGCCGGACCGTGTTGTGCGCTTCGGCGAGGACCGCCCCGTCCGGCCCGGCCAGCAGCGAGCCGTAGGGCGCGTCGCCCAGCTCCACCGCGCGCGCCGCGATACCGATGGCCTGCCGCAGCAGCGCCTCGTCGGCAGGGGTGATCACGACACCGTCCTCCACTGCTCGGCCACCGCGGTGAGCGCCCGCCACGCGGCCTCGGGCCGACGGGTCTGATCCGGGTCCCCGTGGTAGGGGTCGAGCACCACCGTCTGGGCGCCGAGTCCGCGAAGCTCCGCCAGATCACCCACGATCTGCTGCACGTCGCCGACACCGGCCGGCCGTTCGGCATCTTCGACCGGAGCATCGGTCAGCCGTAGCGCGATCCGCGGCGCGAACCCCGGCAACGCGTGGTCCGCGAGAACCGACCGCATCTGCGTCAGCGGAAGCCTCAGCGGATGCCAGGCGTCGCCGAACCTGACCGTCCGCCGGATCGCCGCCGCACTGTGCCCGCCGATCCACACCGCAGGCGCGGCGTGGTCCTCCGCCTTCCACACCTGCCGCATCACCCCCAGGTACTCGTCGGTCAGCCGGCCCCGCGCGCCGAACGGCACCCCGAGCGCGTCGAACTCCTGCCGCGCCCACCCGACCCCCACTCCGAGCACGAACCGCCCACCGCTGAGCCGTTGCAGGCTGCTCGCCATGCGTGCCGCCAGCAGCGGATGACGGTACGGCAGCACCAGCACGGTCGTGCCCAGCCCCAGCTCGCCACCAGTGATCCCGGCCAGCCAGGACAGCGTGGTGAACGGGTCGTAGAACGGCTCCGGATACCGCTCCGCCACATCCGGAGTGACGGCCACATGGTCCGACACCATCAGCAGGTCGAACCCGCTCCCCGCCACGACCCGCGCCCACTCGCGCAGCACGCCCGGGTCGGTCCCGGGCCCGAAGTTCGGTACGTTGACACCAAGTTGCATGCCCCGAGGTTATTGCGGTGATCCCCTTGCGGGGAACGTCATCTTCCCGGTAGTTCCGGCTGCCTGTAGCGAATCTCCCGGTAATATCGCGCCATGACCGTGAACCTCGACGACATCGACTGGGCGATCATCGAGCACCTGCAGCAGGAGGCCCGCATTTCCCTCAGCGAGCTGGGGCGCCGCGTCAGCCTCAGCCCGTCGGCCACCACCGAGCGGGTGCGGAATCTGGAGTCGTGGGGCGTCATCACCGGTTACCACGCCACCGTGGACCTGGCCAAGGTCGGCTACCCGGTGCTCGCCGTCGTCCGCCTGAAGTACCCCGGCAACCGCCACCAGCCACTGCACCATCTCCTCGCCGAACGCCGCGAAATCCTGGAGTGCCTGCGCACCACCGGCGACGACTGCTACACCCTGAAGGTCGCCGCGACCTCCATGGAGCACCTGGAGACGCTCATGGACGAACTGGCCGGCTTCGGCAGCACGACCACGAGCGTCGTCTACAGCCGGACACTGCCCTACCGAGGACCCAAGCAGCCCTGACCAACGGCCGACCGCCGCGCCCATGCCTGCCGGTCGAACGGGACCCATGGACGGGACCGGCCCCCGGTACGGCTACCCTGAGCCGGTCAACAAGCACCAGGAAGGGGTGGCCCCAGTGGCGGACATCGAGCAGGCCCGCGAGACGTTCAACCGGTTCGACGAGAACGGCGACGGCGTCATCACGGCCGACGAGTACAGCGCGGCCATGCGCGCGATGGGGGACGCGTTCGTCACCCCCGCGGTCGCCGACGCGATCATCGCCGCGAAGGACCTCAACGGCGACAAGCTGCTGAGCTTCGACGAGTTCTGGGCCGACCTGAACAAGTAAGGTCCCGCCCCGCGGGCGCCGCGCCCGCCTCCGCCCCGCCCGCCGGGGCGGGGGCGCGTCAGGTGCCGGCCGGGGCCCCGGGGCCCTCCGCGTCGAGGCTTGTCATGTCCTCGACCTCATTGAGGGCCTCCTCCAGCCAGCTCAGCCAGAAGCCCTCCAGGGCGATCCCTCCGTGCAGCACGAGCCGGCGCAGCCGGTCCTCGGCCGCGTCCCGCCCCGGCGGGAAGTCCTTCGCCTCGATGGCCTCGTACTCGGCCAACTGCGTCCGGTGCAGCTCCAGGTGCCGCCGCAGCTCCGGCCCGAGCCCCTGCGGCCCCACCACGGCCGCCGCCCGGATCCGCAGCAGCAGCGCGTCCCGCATCGGCTTGGGGTCCTGCCGCTCGTCCACCCACCGCGCCAGCTCCGCGCTGCCGTCGGGCAGCACCTCGTACTCCTTCTTCTGCCCCCGCACGGGCACCTCGCTGGGCAGCGCCCGGATCAGCCCCGCCTCCTCCAGCCGCCCCAGCTCCCGATAGATCTGCTGGTGCGTCGCGGACCAGAAGTAGCCGATCGACTTGTCGAACCGCCGGGTCAGCTCCAGCCCGGACGAGGGCTTCTCCAGCAGGGCGGTGAGAATGGCATGGGGCAGCGACATGCGGCCATCGTAGGCGCGGCCAACCGCCCCACCCCGGTGTGGGCAATCGTCCCGCAGGGCGGGACGGGTGGGCACACCGGACACCGCCCCGCAGGGCCGACCCCGCCCCCGGTGCTCAGCCCAGCGCACCCAGCGCCTCCGGTACCCGTGGCCCCGGGGCGTCCGCGCCGAGGAACCCGTGGGCCCGCAGGAAGGCCGTCACCGCCGGGGACCACGCCTGACGCAGGCCCGCCGAAGCCAACAGCTCCGGGTCCGACAGCAGGACCCCGGCCGGCCCCACCCGAACCCCCGCCGGAGTCAGCACGGCCGCGTCGTCGGCCCACCGCACCGCCAGGTCCACGTCATGGGTGGCCATCACCACCGTCGTCCCCGCCGCCCGCAGCCCCGCCAGGACGTCCAGCAGCCGTTCCTGCCCGTCCGGGTCCAGGCCCGCCGTCGGCTCGTCCAGGATCAGCACCCGCGGCGCCATCGCCACCGCGCCCGCGATCGCCGCGCGCTTGCGCTGCCCGTACGACAGCAGGTGCGTCGGGCGGTCGCGCAGCGCGGTGATGTCCAGCGCGGCCAGCGCGGAGTCCACCCGCTCGCGGACCTCCGCCTCCGGCAGGCCCAGGTTCATCGGGCCGAAGGACACGTCCTGCTCCACCGAGGCCGCGAAGAGCTGGTCGTCCGGGTCCTGCACCACCAGCTGGACGGTCGTGCGCAGCCGGGTCAGCCCCCGCCGGTCGTACGCCACCGCCGTGCCTTCCAGCCGCAGCACGCCCGAGCCGGGCCGCAGGCCCCCGCTCAGCAGCCGCATCAGGGTGGTCTTGCCGCTGCCGTTGCGGCCCAGCAGCACCAGCGCCCGCCCCTCGGTGATCGAGAAGTCCACGCCGGACAGCACGGCCGGCCCGTCCTCGTACGCGTACCCCGCGCCGACCAGTTCCACCAACGCGGTCACAGTCCCAGCTCCTTCAGTACGAGGGTCCCCGCGACCAGGCCGGCCGGCAGGGCGGCGGCGGCCGCCAGGAACCGCCAGGACAGCGGCGCCGGCGGGACCAGTACCCGCAGCGCGCCGTCGTAGCCGCGCCCCGCCAGGCCCTCCTGGAGCCGGGCGGCGCGGTCGAAGGCCCGGATGAACGAGGTCGCCGCGAGCCCGGCCACCGAACGCCACGCGGCCGCCCGGCTCGTCTGCCCGAGCCGGGCCGCCTGGGCCCGGCGGACCTGCGCCAGGGAGTCCAGCAGCAGGAACCCGATCCGGTACATGACCAGGGCCACGTCCACCACGGGCGCCGGCACCCCGGCCCGCACCAGCCGGGGCAGGACGTCCGAGACCGGTGTGGTGAAGGCGAACAGCAGCACCCCGAGCGAGGCGGCCGAGGTGCGCAGCAGCAGGTCCACCGCGTGCCGGGGCCCGTCCGGGGCCGGCGCGAGGAACCCGTCCGGGCCGCCCACCGAGACCAGCAGCGGCAGCGCCCCGGTGACGCAGAACCCCAGCGGGACCCGGAAGGCCCGCCACAGCTGCCGCCCGGCCACCCCGGCGGGCCCCAGCAGCACGGCCAGGGTGGCCGCGGCGACCAGCGGCCCGCCGGGCCACGGGGGCAGGCACACGGCGGTGACGGTCAGCCCGAACCCGAGCAGGGCCTTCTCCAGCGGATGCCGGCCGCGCCAGCGGCTGCCGTGCGCCGCCACGTCGATGGGCAGCACCGGCTACCGTTCCCGCGTGCTCTCGGCGGGGGCCTGCGCCTGGGCGAGGGCCTGCGCCGCGCCCTGGCGGCGGCCCCTGCGGACGCCGAAGTAGTAGGCGAGCACGCCCGCGCCCAGGGCGGCCTGGAGGGCGAACAGTGCGGACTCGACCTCGCCGGACGGCGGTTCGTACAGCGGGGAGAACCAGGGCTGGTAGTCCGGCTTGAGCTCGGTGATGGCCGACTCGGCCTGGGCGTCGGCGCCCGTGAACGGCTCCTCCTTGCCCTCGCCGAGCCCCAGCGCGAGCGGCAGCACGGCCAGCGCCGCCACCAGGAGCAGCAGCAGGGTGTTGATCTTGGCGTTCCTGGTCATCAGAGGGCCGCCTCCTGCTCGGTCCGCTTCTGCCCGGTCAGCTTCGCGACCCCGAGGCGGACCAGGTCGGACCTGCTCGACTGCATCAGCAGCCGCATCACGAGCACCGTCAGCAGTCCCTCGCTGACCGCGAGCGGGATCTGGGTGAGGGCGAAGATGCCCGCGAACTTCTCCAGGGAGCCGGTGAAGCCGCTGGACGGGTCGGGGAAGGCCAGCGCCAGCTGGACGGAGGTCACGCAGTAGGTGACCAGGTCGGCGAAGAAGGCGCCGGAGAAGACGGTCACCATCAGCGGCGCACCGGACTTCCGCAGCAGCTTGTAGACCGCGTACCCGGCCCAGGGCCCGGCGATGGCCATCGAGAAGACGTTGGCGCCGAGGGTGGTGAGGCCGCCGTGCGCCAGCAGCAGCGCCTGGAACAGCAGGGTGATCGTGCCGAGCACCGCCATGACGGGCGGCCGGAAGAGGATGGCGCCCAGTCCGGTTCCGGTGGGGTGCGAGCAACTGCCCGTCACCGAGGGGATCTTCAGTGCGGACAGGACGAACGTGAACGCCCCGGACGCCCCGAGCAGCAGGGTGCTCTCCGGGTGGGCCTTCACCTCGCGGGTCAGGGCGCGGACCCCGTGGAGGACGAACGGGGCGGACGCGGCGCCCCAGGCGGCCGCGTGCAGTGGGGGCAGGAACCCCTCGGCTATGTGCATGAGTTCGGGAGACCTCTCCAGCACCTCGTGGATGGACGTACGCGCCCCGGCCGGTCTCCTGGCTGACGGGTACTGCCGCCCCGGCTCCGCCTTCCCGGGCCCGAGCGGTCTCCCGCGCGGTCCCAGTGGCTTCCCGCGAGGGGGGTGGAGCCGGACTTCCCGATCACAGTGGCGAGGGCCGCACCGGTTTCCCACCGGTTTCCCGAACACCAAGGCCCGCTGACCCTAGTCGCACGCACGGACCGGTATCAAACCGGACCGATCCGGCCCATCGGAGGACATAATTCCGCTTCGGTCCCCCGGACGGCCGCCGGACGCTGGCGGGCCCGCCGGCCGGCCCGCAGGGTGGGGGAGTGGCCGACTACGACTACTCCGACCTCTCCGCCGTCTACGTCAACTGCACCCTCAAACGCTCGCCCGAGACCAGCAACACCGAGGGGCTGATCGCCAAGAGCCGTGCCGTCATGGAATCGGCCGGCGCCCGGACCTCCCTGATCCGCGCCGTGGACCACGACATCGCCACCGGCGTCTGGCCCGACATGACCGAACACGGGTGGGAGAGCGACCAGTGGCCGGTGCTCTACAGCCAGATCATGGACGCCGACATCCTCGTCCTGTGCGGCCCGATCTGGCTCGGCGACAACAGCTCGGTCATGAAGCAGGTCATCGAGCGGCTCTACTCCTGCTCCTCGCTGCTGAACGAGCACGGCCAGTACGCCTACTACGGGCGGGTCGGCGGGGCGCTGATCACCGGCAACGAGGACGGCGTCAAACACTGCGCCATGAACATCCTGTACAGCCTCCAGCACCTGGGCTACGCCGTCCCGCCGCAGGCCGACGCGGGCTGGATCGGCGAGGCCGGGCCCGGGCCCTCGTACCTGGACCCGGGCTCCGGCGGTCCCCAGAACGACTTCACCAACCGCAACACGGCGTTCATGTCCTGGAACCTGATGCACCTTGCGGCGCTCCTCAAGCGGGCGGGCGGCATCCCCGCCCACGGCAACCAGCGTTCCCTGTGGGACGCCGGCTGCCGTTTCGACTTCCCGAACCCGGAGCACCGCTAGGCAGTGCTCCCCTGTCAGCAGGTGTTCGGGTGCGCGACGTCCACCACGAACCGCTCGGGCGAGTGCAGGACGGAGGTGCTGTAGACGGGCGGGGTGTCGAAGGCGGCGCCGAAGGTCACGTACCCCTCGAAATCGCCGGTCAGGGCGAGGCCCTTGAGCTTGCTGAGGTAGATCTGCTGGAGCTTGGGGCCCTGGTAGACGTTGTTGCCCGCGTCGTCGTGACCGGCGGCGGGGTGCAGGCGGATCTCCAGGAAGTACTTCCCGGCCAGCGGGACGGGCTTGCCGGACCCGTCGTAGACCAGCTGGGAGACGGGAGTGACGGTGACCGGGGGCACGGAGCCCTCCAGGTCGATCACGACCCGGTCGAACGTGCAGTGACCGCCCCAGCGGGCGTTGACGACGAGCGGGGTGCTGCTGGAGCGGACGGCGGCCGGGGCGGCCGCCGAGGCCGGTGCGGCGAGCGCCAGCCCTGCGGTCAGCAGGGCACCCGTGGCCAGGGCCACGATCCGGCGGCGGTGCGGGTGGTGACGCATGGCGTCCCCCCGATCCTCTGAGACGGGGAAATGACTGTCATCCGGTACGACACTCCAGCGGCCCCCGTGGTTGCACGCGGCCCGCCCCCGCGTCCTCAGAACGTCAGCAGCGCGCTCAGCTCGGCGTCCAGGTCGTAGTGGCGCCGCTCCTGCCCGCGCGGGACCAGCTCGGTCATCCGCCGGCACAGCTCGCGCAGGTCCTTGGCCCGCGCGGAGACCACGCAGCCGCGCTCGCCGTTGCTGAGGGCCAGCAGGACGCGCGGCTCGGTGCCCGTCCAGCGCGGCCACACCTGTATGTCGCCCTCGCCGGTGGCGCAGGTCTGCCCGTCCATCAGCAGCTCCCGCGAGAACACCCAGCGGGCGATCGCGGTCCCGGCGCCCCGGAACTCGACGGAGACCTCGTAGGGCCGGTCCGTGCGGTAGACGAAGACACCTTCCAGGGGGACCGGCAGCGGTGCGGCCTCCAGCCGCAGCGGCAGGACACGGTGTTCGGTGATGGCCATGGCGGCTGCCTCTCTTCGCGGGGTCACTGCGCCCCCCGCAGCACGCTAGTGCACACGACGGGCGCCGCCCGGGGGCCGAAGGTCCCGACCCGGGCGGGCCGCTGGACCCCTTCTGCGCCGCTCGTACCCCCCGATCGCGCCGGGACGCACCCGGAGGCGCCCGGACGCACGGAGGGGCCCGGCGCACCCGCGCCGGGCCCCTCCTCACCGTGTCCGGATCAGCACTCGATGACGTTGACCGCGAGACCGCCGCGCGCGGTCTCCTTGTACTTGACCTTCATGTCGGCGCCGGTCTCCTTCATGGTCTTGATGACCTTGTCCAGGGAGACCTTGTGGCTGCCGTCGCCGCGCATCGCCATCCGCGCCGCCGTGACGGCCTTGACCGCCGCCATGCCGTTGCGCTCGATGCACGGGATCTGCACCAGGCCGCCGACCGGGTCGCAGGTCAGGCCCAGGTTGTGCTCCATGCCGATCTCGGCCGCGTTCTCCACCTGCTCCGGGGAGCCGCCCAGCACCTCGGCCAGGGCGCCCGCCGCCATGGAGCAGGCGGAGCCGACCTCGCCCTGGCAGCCGACCTCGGCGCCCGAGATGGAGGCGTTCTCCTTGAAGAGCATGCCGATCGCGCCCGCGGCCAGCAGGAAGCGCACCACGCCGTCCTCGTCCGCGCCGGGCACGAAGTTCATGTAGTAGTGCAGGACGGCCGGCAGGACGCCCGCCGCGCCGTTGGTCGGGGCGGTCACCACGCGGCCGCCCGCCGCGTTCTCCTCGTTGACCGCCATGGCGTAGATCGTCGTCCACTCGCTGCGGTGCATCATCGGGTCGCCCTCGGTGCGCAGCTGGCGCGCCGTGGAGGCGGCCCGGCGCTTGACGCGCAGCCCGCCCGGGAGGATGCCCTCGCGGGACATGCCGCGCGAGACGCAGGACTGCATGACCCGCCAGATCTCCAGGAGGCCCTCGCGGATCTCCTCCTCCGTGCGCCAGGCCTTCTCGTTCTCCATCATCAGGGAGGAGATCGACAGGCCGGTCTCGTCGGCGAGGCGGAGCATCTCGTCGCCGGAGCGGAAGGGGTACTTCAGCACGGTGTCGTCGAGCTTGATCCGGTCCTCGCCGACCGCGTCCTCGTCCACGACGAAGCCGCCGCCGACCGAGTAGTACGTCTTCTCCAGCAGCGGGGCGCCGGAGGCGTCGTAGGCGAAGAGGGTCATGCCGTTCGCGTGGTAGGGCAGCGAGCGGCGGCGGTGCAGGATCAGCTGGTTCGGCTCGTCGAAGTCGATCTCGTGGACATCGCCTATCTCCGCGCCGAGGAGCCGCAGCTTCCCGCTCTTGCGGATGCGCTCGACCTCGGCGTCGGCGGTCTCGACGTCGACCGTGCGCGGGGAGTGGCCCTCCAGGCCGAGCAGGACCGCCTTGGGGGTGCCGTGGCCGTGGCCGGTGGCGCCGAGGGAGCCGAACAGCTCCGCCCGTACGGACGCGGTCTGGGCGAGGACGCCGTCCTTCTTCAGGCGGGACACGAACATGCGCGCCGCGCGCATCGGGCCGACCGTGTGGGAGGAGGAGGGGCCGATACCGATGGAGAAGAGATCGAAGACGGAGATGGCCACTGGCGGACTCCCTTGTCGGCTCGTGGGGTGGAGAAAGGGCAGGGGTGGTGGAGCGGGGGTGGAGCGGGGGGGATGGTGGTACGGGGTGGATCTGCGGATTTTGTCCGGCAGACGAGCCTAACGCGTGGAGATGAACGGTCCGTCTCCCGGACGGGTCGTTCAGACGTGAGCCGGCTCGCCTTCCGGTGTCCGGGCGGGCTCCGCCGGAGCCTCCGGGACGGGATCGGGGCCGGTCAGACCGGCCAGGTGGGCCCGTACACCGGCGCGGACGGCCCAGTGGTACGTGACGAGGGCTATGGCGGCCACCAGGGCGATGCCCACGCCCCCGGGGAGCAGGCCGCGCCCGCCGAAGCCGGCGGAGCCGAGGAAGGACAGCAGGGACAGGGCGCCCAGGAAGAAGACGATCCACCAGGCGGGGGCGAACTGCCGGCCCAGGTCCCGGTGGCCCTCGCGGGCCAGGACCAGCGCGGCGGCCGGGGCCGCCGGCAGGGTGAGGGCGGTGACGACGCCGGTGTTCGGCCACTTCGACCAGTACAGCGCGCAGACCGCGAAGACGAAGGTCAGCGGGCACAGCACCCCGGCGGCCGGGAGCCGGAAGGGGCGGGGCAAGGCGGGCCTGGTGCGGCGGAAGACGCCCACCGCGACCGGGCCGATCAGGTACGAGATCACCATCGCGGCCGAGATGACCGGGGCCAGGGTCTTCCAGCTGTGGCCGACGGTGACCAGGAGCAGCACGGAGAAGCCCAGGTTCAGCCACATCGCCGGGCGGGCGGTGCCGTACACGGGATGGGTCTCCTTGAGCCGCCGCTCATGTCCATGGGTGCGTGTCCGTCCTGAAAAGGGCCCGGCCCTGTGCAACACAAGGCCGGGCCCCCTCCGGGCCCGTGACTAGAGCGACGGGTACAGCGGGAACTTCGCGGCGAGCGCGGAGACGCGCGCCTTGAGGTCGTCCGCGTCGAACGACGGCTTCAGGGCCTGCGCGATGATCTCGGCGACCTCGCGGAAGTCCTCGGCGCCGAAGCCGCGGGTGGCCAGCGCCGGCGTACCGATGCGCAGACCCGAGGTGACCATCGGCGGGCGCGGGTCGTTCGGGATGGCGTTCCGGTTGACCGTGATGCCGATCTCGTGGAGCCGGTCCTCGGCCTGCTGGCCGTCCAGCTCGGAGTTGCGCAGGTCGACCAGGACCAGGTGCACGTCGGTGCCGCCGGAGAGGACGGAGACGCCCACCTCGGTGACGTCCTGCTGCACCAGGCGCTCGGCGATGATCTTCGCGCCCTCCAGGGTGCGCTCCTGGCGCTCCTTGAACTCGGGCGAGGCCGCGACCTTGAAGGAGACGGCCTTGGCCGCGATCACGTGCTCCAGCGGACCGCCCTGCTGGCCCGGGAAGACCGCGGAGTTGATCTTCTTGGCCAGCTCCTGCGTCGACAGGATGACACCGCCGCGCGGACCGCCGAGGGTCTTGTGCGTGGTGGTGGTGACCACGTGGGCGTGCGGCACCGGGTTCGGGTGCAGACCCGCGGCGACCAGACCCGCGAAGTGGGCCATGTCGACCATCAGGTACGCGCCGACCTCGTCCGCGATCCGGCGGAACGCGGCGAAGTCCAGCTGGCGCGGGTAGGCGGACCAGCCGGCGACGATCAGCTGCGGCTTGGACTCCTTGGCGAGGCGCTCGACCTCGGCCATGTCGACCTGGCCGGTCTCGTCGACGTGGTACGGGACCACGTTGTAGAGCTTGCCGGAGAAGTTGATCTTCATGCCGTGGGTCAGGTGACCGCCGTGGGCCAGGTTCAGGCCCATGATCGTGTCGCCCGGCTTCAGCAGCGCGAACATCGCGGCGGCGTTGGCCTGCGCACCGGAGTGCGGCTGGACGTTCGCGGCCTCGGCGCCGAACAGCGCCTTGATGCGGTCGATCGCGATCTGCTCGACCACGTCGACGTGCTCGCAGCCGCCGTAGTAGCGGCGGCCCGGGTAGCCCTCGGCGTACTTGTTGGTCAGGACCGAGCCCTGGGCCTCCATGACGGCGACCGGAGCGAAGTTCTCCGACGCGATCATTTCCAGGGTCGACTGCTGGCGCACGAGCTCGGCGTCGACGGCGGCGGCGACGTCGGGGTCGAGCTCGTGGAGGGGGGTGTTCAGAACGGACATCAGGATCCCCTGGGGTGTCAGTTACCGGCGGTGAGGGCGGTGTACTCGTCGAAGGAGAGCGCGTCCTTCGGCTCCTCCGAGAGGCGCACCTTGAACAGCCAGCCACCCTCGAACGGGGCGGAGTTCACCAGCGCCGGGTCGTCCACGACGTCCTGGTTGAACTCGACGATCTCACCGGAGACGGGGGAGTACAGGTCGCTGACCGACTTGGTCGACTCCAGCTCACCGCAGGTCTCGCCCTCGGTGACCGTGTCGCCGACCTCGGGGAGCTGGGCGAAGACGACGTCACCGAGCGCGGTGGCCGCGAACTCGGTGATGCCGACCGTCGCGACGCCGTCGACGGCGTCCGACAGCCACTCGTGCTCCTTGGTGTAACGCAGCTGCTGGGGGTTGCTCATGACCTGATTCTCCTGGATGCGGTGCGGTGGATACGAACGGTGGTCTTGCGTGCCGACACGTGCGGCGAGGGGTCCCAGGGACCCGAGGGTCACTTCTGCCGCTTGTAGAACGGCAGGGCCACGACCTCGTACGGCTCATGCGTACCGCGAATGTCCACGCCGACGCCGGAGGTGCCGGGCGCGGCGTGCTCCGCGTCGACGTACGCCATCGCGATCGGCTTGCCCAGCGTCGGGGACGGGGCGCCCGAGGTGACCTCGCCGATGACCTTGCCGTCGGCGACCACGGAGAACCCGGCCCGCGGGACGCGGCGGCCCTCGGCGACCAGGCCGACCAGCTTGCGCGGGGCCTGCGTGGCGGCGCGCTCGGCGGCGGCCTCCAGGGCGGCGCGGCCGACGAAGTCGCCCTCCTTCTCGAACTTCACGACCCGGCCCAGCCCGGCGTCGAAGGGCGTGAGGGAGGTGGTCAGCTCGTGCCCGTACAGCGGCATGCCCGCCTCCAGGCGCAGGGTGTCGCGGCAGGACAGGCCGGCCGGGACCAGGCCGACGCCCTCGCCCGCCTTGGTCAGCGCCTGCCACAGCTCCACGGCGTGCTCGGGGGAGACGAACAGCTCGAAGCCGTCCTCACCGGTGTAGCCGGTCCGGGCGATCAGCGCGGGCACGCCCGCGACGGTGCCCGGCAGGCCGGCGTAGTACTTCAGGCCGTCCAGGTCGGCGTCGGTCAGCGAGGCGAGGATGCCGGGGGACTCGGGGCCCTGGACGGCGATCAGCGCGTAGGCGTCGCGGTCGTCGCGGACCTCGGTGTCGAAGCCGGCGGCGCGCTCGGTGAGGGCGTCCAGCACGACCTGCGCGTTGGAGGCGTTGGCGACGACCATGTACTCGGTCTCGCCGAGGCGGTAGACGATCAGGTCGTCCAGGATGCCGCCGTCCTCCTGGCAGATGTGCGTGTAGCGGGCGCGGCCGACGCCGACGGTGGAGATGTTCCCGACCAGGGCGTAGTCCAGCGCCTTGACGGCCTCGGGGCCGTGCACGGTGATCTCGCCCATGTGGGAGAGGTCGAACAGACCGGCCTTGGTCCGCACGGCGTTGTGCTCGTCGCGCTCACTCGCGTAGCGCAGCGGCATGTCCCAGCCCGCGAAGTCGGTCATGGTCGCACCGAGCGAGCGGTGCAGCGCGTCGAGCGCGGTCAGGCGGGGGGCAGTGCTCATGGGTGTGGCTCCCGGGTCCCAGGGCATGACATGACGAGGACGATCCTCCCCATCTGTCATCGGAACCTGAGAGGTTCGCCGAGAGTTCCCGCAGGGGGAACGTCGACTTGCACCTTGGGTGGAGCTGTCGCGCAGCTCGCTTTTCAGATCTGCCTCATCCACGCGGTACGGGGCCTGAGAGATTCAAGGGAGGTACTTGCTCCTTCGGCGCCCGGGCACGGCCATGCGGCCAGCCGGGACTCTCCCGCGCGGATTCAAGCGGCCGGTATGCAGTTGGTGTCCAGATGGCGCACATCATGCCACGGGACGCACGGAAGCGGGCAGTGGGGCCCGGAAGAACGTACGGAACGCGCGTGCCTCCTGAACCCCACGGCCCCCGGTCGGGTCCCAGCCACTGGACGGCCCGCCCGGAACCGGGACGCCGGGATTACCGTCTCTTTACACTCAGCGGGCATAGGGCCCTTCGCGGTCCGATGGGGGGAGACGATCACGGTGCGGAGATTCGGAGTGGCGACGAGTACGGGAACGGTGGACGCGACGGCCCGGGCGCGGCCCCTCGCCCCCGCCCCCGCGGCCGTCCGCACGGTCCGCGACCTGCGCGGACCGGTGCCCCGCGGCCCACGCCGGCTGAGCTTCCCCGCCGGGGACATCGTGGTCGTCTCCGGCCTGCCGGGCGGCGGCAAGAGCACCCTGATCAAGCGCGCCGCGCCGGGCGGCGGCATCGACTCCCAGGACGTCCGCGAACGCTGGGAACGCCGGATGCCGACGGCGCTCCCGTACGCCGTGTACCGCCCGCTGGTCCGGGCGTCCCACTACTGGACCCTGTGGCGCGAGCTGCGCTCCGGCGCCTCTCTGGTCGTCCACGACTGCGGCACCCAGACCTGGGTCCGGGCCCTCCTGTCGGCCACGGCCCGCCGCCGGGGCCGGCGCCTGCACCTCCTCCTGCTGGACGCCACCCCCGAGGAGGCCCTCGCGGGCCAGACCGCCCGCGGCCGCGGCGTCTCCGCGTACGCCTTCGCCCGCCACCGCGCGGCGGTGACCCGCCTCCTGACGGCGGCCGAGTCGGGCCACTCCCCGAGAGGCTGCGCCTCCACCACCCTCCTGGACCGCCGCTCGGCCGCCACCCTGACGGGCATCACCTTCACGCCGTAGCCCCCGGCCCCCCGGCGGAGCCGCCCGGTAGCCTCGGGGCGATATCCGCCACGGAAACCCACACGGAGAGCAGGGGCACATGCAGGGCAACGGCTGGCCGGCGAACGAGTTGGAACAGACGCTCGGAGCGGCCCTCGGCCGGCCCGACGCCGGCCCCCGCATCCTGGAGGCCCTCGGCCGCAGCCAGGTCTGGGTCCCGCTCCCGCAGGGCGGCGGCCCCGACAGCCACTCCCTCGACCTCCCCACCATGCTCATCGCCGGCGAGGCCTACGTCCCCGTCTACAGCTCCGAGGCCCAGCTCCGCTTCGCCGCCGGCCCCGACATGGACTTCGCGGTCGCCCCCGCCGTCGAGTTCGCCCGCGGCCTGCCCCCTCAGCTCGGCATCGCCGTGAACCCCGAGGGCGCCGTCGGCGTCCCCCTGCCCCCCGCCGCCGTCGCCCAGCTCTGCCGCGCCGGCCGGACCGAGCTCGACGGCCCCGCCACCGGCGCCCGCGTCCGCCTCTTCGAGCCCGACTGGCAGGACGACCCCGTCGACTTCCTCGCCGCCGCCGCCGAGGAGTTCCGAGCCACCGGCGTCGTCGCCGCCGCGCACCGCTGCCTCGCCAGCGTCGAGGGCAAGGACCCCGAGCTCTACATCGGTGTCCGGCTGGTGGGATGGGACTCCGGGTCCCGGACCGCCCCGCTGGAGGCGCTCGGCCGCGCCCTGGCCCGCGTACCGGCACCCTGGCCCGTCCAGTTGATCCTGCTGGAGGCCGCCGAGGACCCGGTCACGGACTGGATTCGTGAGCGCGTGCGCCCCTTCTACCTCCCGTAGCGCCGCTTAAGCTGTTCGGGACGTGGAGACGACGGGCGGACGAAGACGAAGAGGGGTAGCCGGGTGAGTGCGTCAGGCACGGCCGCGGCCGGGCAGGTCGAGCACATGCTGCGCCAGGTGACTCCCGGGCGCTATGAGAACTACGAGTCATTCCTGCGCGCCCTCGCCGAGGGCCGGCTGTGGATGCTGCTCTGGCAGGGGCAGCCGGGCTCACCGGACGCCCAGTACGGCGGCATGGAGGTCGAGGGCCTCGGTTACGCGCCCTGCGTGACCTCCCCGCAGGAGCTGGCCGCCAGCGGCTGGAACCGCGGCTACGAGGTGGTCACCGGCCGGGACATCGCCCGCGCCCTCTACCCCGACCGCTGGGGCCTGTGGGTCAACCCGCACGCCCAGGGCGGCGGCCTCGGCATCCCGTGGGCCGACCTGCGCCGGGTCGCGACCGGCCTGGACCGGATGCCGGCGGGACCGCTGCGGCTGTCCGAGCCGGCCCTGGAGCTCCCGCAGTTCTACGGGCTGCTGACCCAGCACGCGCACCGCACGCCCGCCGTCCGGTCGCTGCGCCGCGCCTGGGTGCAGCCCGCGCTGGGGTCGGCGTACCTCGCGGTCGGGCTCGACCTGTACGACGCCTCCGCGCCCGCGCTGGAATCCGTACGGGAGATGATGCGCCAGTCGGTCGGCGCGGTGCCCGAGGGGGTCCCGGTGTGCACCGTCGCGCTCGCTGACGAGCACGATCCCGTGGCCATGTGGCTACGCGCGCAGACGCGGCCGTTCTACGACCGTGAGGGGCAGGCGGCCGCCTACTGAGCCGCCGCCGGGCCGAACACCGAGCTTGTTACAGGGACATTTCCGGTATGCCCACACCGTGAGACGGGCCGTCCGGGACCACTTCAGGCCGTCGGGAACCATCGTTCCCGGCGGCCTTCGCCTTGTCCGGATTTCACCCTGGATGGGGACCCAATTGGCGTGCTCCTCCGAGGGGTTGGGCGCCATGTCCGTTTGCGTACCGAACGGACGGTCTTGCTCCGCTGAGCCGGGAGCCGAGTCCGGATAACGGGAACTCAAGCCTCAGATCACGGTTGCGCATCCATTCATCTGCGGGTCTGGCGGCTGGTCGAGCGCCCGATGAAGACTCCCCACCCAAGAGCCGGTCAGTCCTCCAGGACCCGGTTCGGCACATGGACTTCGCTTGTCGTTCCGCACAGCAGTTCCCGCACCTCCCGCACTGCCTCGCACGTCCTGCAGCTCCCGCAGTTCTCGCAGTTCTCACGCACCTCCCGGCGCGTCTCATCCGCGTTCCACCGTGTCCCGAGCACTCCGAGCGCCACTCCGCACCAACGCCGCCACAGCGGCGGGCATGGGCCGACCATCCGTCGGCCGAGAGGGGTCCCCACCACGATGACGGCACCACTGCACGACACGAGCGCGGAATCACCCGCACCCGTGTCCGTAGCCGACGTCCCTGCCAAGGCCATCGAAGGCCGCTCGCCCGGACGCATCGCCTGGATGCGGCTCAAGCGCGACAAGGTCGCGCTGACCGGCGGTGTGGTCGTGATCCTCCTGATCCTGGTGGCGATCTTCGCCCCGCTGATCGTGAACCTCCTGGGCCACGACCCCAACGAGTTCCACGAGGACCTGATCGACCCCGACCTGGGCACGCCACTCGGCTCCCTCGGCGGCATCAGCTCCGACTTCCTGCTGGGCGTCGAACCGACCAACGGCCGCGACGTCTTCAGCCGGATCGTCTACGGCGCCCGCATCTCCCTGGTCGTCGCCTTCCTGGCCGCCTTCGTCTCGGTCGTGCTCGGCAGCTTCCTGGGCGCCCTCGCCGGCTTCATCGGCGGCTGGGTCGACGGCGTCATCAGCCGCCTCATGGACCTGCTGCTGGCCTTCCCGCAGCTGCTGTTCACCATCGCCCTCGTCTCCGTCGTCCCCAACTCCGTCTGGGGCTTCGAGGGTTCGGGCGTCCGGATGGGCGTGCTCATCCTCGTCATCGGGTTCTTCGGTTGGCCGTACATCGGACGCATCGTCCGAGGCCAGACGATCTCCCTGCGGGAACGCGAGTACGTCGAGGCCGCGCGCAGCCTCGGGGCCGGCCGCGGCTACATCCTCGTCAAGGAGCTGATGCCGAACCTGGTCGCGCCGATCCTCGTCTACACCACGCTGATCATCCCGACCAACATCCTGACGGAAGCGGCCCTCAGCTTCCTGGGCGCCGGCGTCAAGCCCCCCACCTCTTCCTGGGGAAAGATGCTCTCCGACGCCGTCCCCATCTACCAGGACGACCCCATGTACATGGTGGTCCCCGGTATGACGATCTTCATCACCGTCCTGGCGTTCAACCTCTTCGGGGACGGGCTGCGTGACGCACTCGACCCCAAGGGCAGCTGAACCGCTTCTTCGATTCACCCACCTATGGAGGTTGGACAACCGTGATCCGCAGAAAGCAGGCACTCGCGATCACCGCCGTGATCGCCGCCCTGTCCCTGACCGCCGCGTGCGGTGGCGGGGACAAGACGGAAGGCAAGGGCGACGCCGACAGCTCCAAGGGCTACAGCGGCGCCGCCGACGGCGTGATCAACGCCTCCGACGCCAAGGGCGGCGAGCTCAAGCTCTGGTCCCCGCAGGACGTCGACTACCTCGACCCGGCCCGCGCCTACTACGGCTTCGTCTGGGACATGCAGCGCCTGTACGTCCGCAGCCTGCTCGCCTACGACGCGAAGCCCGGCAAGGACGGCACCAAGGCGGTCCCCGACCTCGCCGAGGCCCTGCCGGTCGTGACCAACGACGGCAAGACGTACACCCTGAAGCTCAAGGACGGGGTGAAGTTCGAGGACGGCACGCCGATCACCTCGAAGGACGTCAAGTACGGCATCGAGCGCGTCTTCGCGCAGGACGTCCTGTCGGGCGGTCCGACCTACCTGATCGACGTCCTCGACCAGGGCCAGAAGTACCCCGGACCGTACAAGGACACCGACCCGGACAAGATGGGTCTGAAGTCCGTCCAGACGCCGGACGACAAGACGATCGTCTTCAACCTGGCGAGCGCCAACTCCGACTTCAACTACCTGCTGGCCATGCCGACCTCCTCGCCGGTCCCGGCGGCCAAGGACACGGGCGCCACCTACACCAACAAGCCGGTCTCGACCGGCCCTTACAAGGTGGAGAACTTCACCGCCGGCAAGGGCGCGACCTTCGTCCGCAACGAGAACTGGGACCCGAAGACGGACCCGATCCGCAAGGGCCTGCCGGACAAGGTCTCCTTCACGGTGACCACCAACCCGGACGACATGGACCAGCGCCTGCTCTCCGGTGACATCGACCTCGCGGTCGACGGCACCGGTGTGCAGCAGGCCGCCAAGAACAAGATCCTCAAGGACGCGAACCTCAAGAAGAACGCGGACAACCCCTTCACGGGCTACATCCGCTACTTCGCCTTCCCGACGACGGTCGCGCCGTTCGACAACATCGAGTGCCGCAAGGCCGTCATCTACGCGGCCGACCCGAAGTCCCTGCAGACCGCCCGCGGCGGCCCGACCAGCGGTGACCTCGGCGCCAACATGCTGCCGCCCGGCGTCCCCGGCTCGGACAAGAGCTACGACCCGTTCGGTCTGACGAAGGGCAAGCCGCAGGAGGCCAAGGCCAAGGAGGCCCTCAAGGCCTGCGGCAAGCCGGACGGCTTCGAGACCACCATCGCCGTGCGCAACAACAAGGCGCCCGAGGTGAAGACCGCCGAGTCCCTCCAGGCCTCGCTCGCCAAGGTCGGCATCAAGGCGACGATCGACCAGTTCGACGGCAAGCTCAGCTCCTCCGTGATCGGTTCGCCCGAGAACGTGAAGAAGAAGAACTACGGCATCATCGTCATGGGCTGGGGCGCCGACTACAACTCCGGCTCGGGCTTCCTCCAGCCGCTGGTCGACGGCACGTTCATCCTGCCGAACGGCAACAACAACTACACGATGATCAACGACCCGGAGATCAACGGCCTCTTCAAGACGGCCGCCACCAAGACTCCGGAAGAGGCCGCGCCCTTCTACACGGACATCAACAAGAAGGTCATGGAGAAGGCGCTCTACCTCCCGATCAACTTCGACAA
Organism: Streptomyces sp. NPDC029216; assembly: GCF_040648015.1. NCBI lineage: Bacteria > Bacillati > Actinomycetota > Actinomycetes > Kitasatosporales > Streptomycetaceae > Streptomyces > Streptomyces sp. NPDC029216. The sequence continues at coordinate 26,205 of NZ_JBEZWL010000085.1, forward strand.
GGCGCTCGTCTACCACAACCCGCGCCTGACGAACGTCTACTTCAACGAGTCCTTCGGCAAGATCGACCTCGCCACCGTGGGCATCAAGCAGTAACACCGGCCGGCCCCCGGCCCGAGTCGTCACGTACCACGTAACACCACAGGCAAGTGCCTTCACCGCACATGCGCTAGTCCGAAGGGCAGGTGAAGGCCGCAGGCGGTGGCCGCCGCCCCCACGAGGGGCGGCGGCCACCCGCGCCGGGCGGCCGACTGCAGTGCTCGTCTACCTCATACGGCGGCTGTTCAACGTCGCCGCCACGCTGCTGGTGGTCTCCGTGGTCACCTTCGGCATCTTCTTCGCGGTCCCGAAGCTGACCGGCAGCGATCCCGCGCTCATGTACGCCGGACGCGAGACCAACGAGACCGCCCTGGCGGGCATCCGCGTGAAGATGGGCTTCGACAAGCCGATCTCCGAGCAGTACCTGCTCTTCGTCAAGGGAATCTTCGCCGGCCGCGACTACGACGGCGGCACGGGCGTCACGCACTGCGCGGCCCCGTGCTTCGGCTACTCCTTCAAGACCGAGGCGCCCGTCTGGGACACGATGATGGACCGCATCCCGGTCACCCTCTCGCTCGCCCTCGGCGCGGCGGTCATCTGGGTGATCGCGGGCGTGGCCACCGGCGTCGTATCGGCACTCAAACGCAGGACCGCCATCGACCGCACCGTGATGGTCGGCGCCCTCGCCGGTGTCTCCCTGCCGATCTTCTTCACCGGCATGGTGGCCCCCGCGATCTTCGTCTACAGCCTCGGCTGGCTGGACGTCTCCAACTACAAACCCCTGACCGAGGATCCGCTGGCCTGGCTCAACAGCCTCATCCTGCCCTGGGTCACCCTCGCCTTCCTCTTCGCCGCGACCTACGCCCGCATCACCCGGGCGACCATGCTGGAGGTCCTCGGCGAGGACTACATCCGCACCGCCCGCGCCAAGGGCCTCAAGGAGGGCGTGGTCATCCGCAAGCACGCCCTGCGCTCCACCCTCACCCCGATCGTCACCATGTTCGGCCTGGACCTCGGTGGCCTCCTCGGCGGCGCGGTGCTCACCGAGACCACGTTCAACTTCCAGGGCCTGGGGACGGCGGCCGTCGCCGCCATCAGCCAGGGCGACCTGCCCGTGATCATGGGCGTCACCCTGCTCGCCGCACTGTTCGTGGTGCTCGCCAACCTGATCGTGGACCTGCTGTACGCCGTCATCGACCCGCGCGTGAGGCTGACGTGACCGAGAACCAGAACAACGGCGCGCCCGCCTTCGTGCCCGAGCAGGGCGGCCCGCGCGACGGCTCCGCCTTCCTCTCCGTGCGCGACCTGAAGGTGCACTTCCCGACCGACGACGGCCTCGTGAAGTCCGTCGACGGCCTCTCCTTCGACCTCGAACGCGGCAAGACCCTCGGCATCGTGGGCGAATCCGGGTCGGGCAAGTCCGTCACCTCGCTGGCCATCATGGGCCTGCACCGCACCGGCAACGCCCGCAGCCGCCCGCACATCTCGGGCGAGGTCGTCCTCGACGGCGAGGAGCTCGTCAGCGCCGACGCCGACCACGTCCGCCGGCTGCGCGGCCGCAAGATGGCGATGGTCTTCCAGGACCCGCTGTCCGCGATGCACCCGTACTACTCGGTCGGCAAGCAGATCGTCGAGGCGTACCGGACCCACCACGACGTCGACAAGAAGACGGCCCGCACCCGGGCCGTGGAGATGCTCGACCGGGTCGGCATCCCCGAGCCCCACCAGCGCGTGGACGCCTACCCCCACGAGTTCTCCGGCGGCATGCGCCAGCGCGCGATGATCGCGATGGCGCTGGTCAACAACCCCGAACTGCTCATCGCGGACGAGCCGACCACCGCCCTGGACGTCACCGTCCAGGCGCAGATCCTCGACCTGATCCGCGACCTGCAGAAGGAGTTCGGCTCCGCGGTCATCATGATCACGCACGACCTCGGCGTGGTCGCCGAGATGGCCGACGAGATCCTCGTGATGTACGGCGGCCGCTGCGTCGAGCGGGGCGCCGCCGAGAAGGTCTTCTACGAACCCCGGCACCCCTACACCTGGGGGCTGCTCGGCTCCATGCCGCGCATCGACCGCGACCAGACCGACCGGCTGATCCCGGTCAAGGGCTCGCCGCCCAGCCTCATCAACATCCCGAGCGGCTGCGCCTTCAACCCCCGGTGCCCCTACGCCGACGTGCCCAAGGGCGGCATCACCCGCACCCAGCGCCCCGAGCTGACCGAGGACGGCAGCCGGCACTGGTCCGCCTGCCACATGTCGCAGGAGGAGCGGACCCGGATCTGGACCGAAGAGATTGCGCCGAAGCTGTGACCGACATGAAGAAGGACCCCGCGCAGGCCCCCGAGGCCGAAGCGCTCCTGAAGGTGACCGGCCTGGTCAAGCACTTCCCCATCAACAAGGGGCTGCTGCGCCGCCAGACCGGGGCCGTGAAGGCCGTCGACGGCATCGACTTCGAGGTCCGGCGCGGCGAGACCCTCGGCGTCGTCGGCGAGTCGGGCTGCGGCAAGTCCACCATGGGCCGCCTCATCACCCGCCTCCTGGAGCCGAGCGGCGGCCGCATCGAGTTCGAGGGCCAGGACATCACGCACCTCAACGTCTCGCAGATGCGCCCGCTGCGCCGCGACGTGCAGATGATCTTCCAGGACCCGTACGGCTCCCTGAACCCCCGCCACACCGTGGGCACGATCGTCTCCGCCCCCTTCCGCCTCCAGGGCATCACCCCGGAAGGCGGCATCAAGGCGGAGGTCCAGCGCCTGCTCTCCCTCGTGGGCCTGAACCCCGAGCACTACAACCGCTACCCGCACGAGTTCTCGGGCGGCCAGCGCCAGCGCATCGGCATCGCCCGCGCCCTGGCCCTCAAGCCGAAGCTCGTCGTCGCGGACGAGCCGGTGTCCGCCCTGGACGTGTCGATCCAGGCCCAGGTGGTCAACCTGCTGGACGACCTCCAGCAGGAGCTCGGCCTCACGTACGTGATCATCGCGCACGACCTGTCGGTCATCCGGCACGTCTCGGACCGCATCGCGGTGATGTACCTCGGCAAGATCGTGGAGCTGGCCGACCGCAAGGCGCTGTACGAGTCCCCGATGCACCCGTACACGAACGCCCTGCTCTCCGCCGTCCCGGTCCCGGACCCGAGGCGGCGCGGCGCCAAGAGCGGCCGCATCCTGCTCAAGGGCGATGTCCCCTCGCCGATCTCCCCGCCGGCCGGCTGCCGCTTCCACACCCGGTGCTGGAAGGCGACGGAGCTCTGCAAGACCCAGGACCCGCCCCTGCAGCCCCTCAAGACGGGACACCAGGTGGCATGCCACCACCCGGAGAACGCGGAATCCACCCCGGCCGCAGCCGAACCGAGCCCGGCCGGGTAACCTCCAGCCGCGCCGGCGTTTGAGGCGAGAACGGTGAAGGGCGGGGCGGGGAGACGGCTCCGCGCAGCGGAACCCCCGACCCCGCCCCGCCCGCCCACCGGCACCTGGCCGACGGCCCCCTCCGCCCGGGCGACAATGAGACGTGCTCCACGATCTCTTCCCGCCCGGCATCCAGCACGCCCTGGACCTCGCAGGCATCTTCGTCTTCGCCCTGGCCGGCGCCCTCCTCGCGGTCCGCAAGAACTTCGACGTCTTCGGCATCGCCGTACTCGCCCTCGTCACCGCCCTCGGCGGCGGCCTCTTCCGCGACCTCTGCATCGGCGCCGTCCCGCCGGCCGCCTTCGGCGAGCTCAGCTTCTTCGTCACACCGCTGCTCGCCGCCGCGCTCGTCTTCTTCCTCCACCCCGAAGTCCAGCGCATCAACCGGGCCATCAACGTCTGCGACGCCGCCGGCCTCGGCCTGTTCTGCGTGTCGGGCACCACCAAGGCCTACGAGTACGGCCTCGGCCTGACCTCCTCCGCCGCCCTGGGCGTGGCCACCGCCGTCGGCGGAGGCGTCCTGCGCGACGTGATCGCCAACGAGGTCCCGTCCCTGCTCCGCGACCGCGAGATGTACGCCGTCCCCGCCGTGGTCGGCGCCTCGATGGTGGCGCTCTTCATCAGCTTCGACGTAATCAACCCCCTCACGACCGCCCTCGCGACCGTCACCACCTTCGTCCTGCGCATCCTGGCGATGCAGTTCCACTGGCGCGCCCCGCTGGCCTGGAACCGCCGCTCCTCGGTGGCCGAAGAACCTTAGGTCCTCGACCCCCAAAACAAAAGCTACCGCTTAGTAGCTTACGCGTGTACCGTCGTCGCCATGTCACACGCAGCGGCCAAGGCATCCATCGGCGACAGCGAATTCGACCGCGACACCACCATCACGCCCCGCGCGGGCGAGCCGGGTGTGTACGACGCGGAGCTCTCCGCCGGCTGGACGATCATCACCGCCGTCAACGGCGGCTATCTGCTGGCCCTGGTCGGCCGGGCCCTGTCGGCGGCCCTGCCGCACCCGGACCCCTTCACCGTCTCCGCCCACTACCTGACCTCCTCGGTGCCCGGCCCCGCCGTGATCCGCACCGAGGTCGTCCGGGTCGGCCGTACCCTCTCCACCGGCCAGGCCTCGCTGTTCCAGTTCGACGAGAGCGGCGCCGAGGTCGAGCGCATCCGCGTCCTCGCCTCGTACGGGGACCTCTCCGCGCTCCCCGACACCGTCCACACGGTGGCGCAGCCGCCCGTCATGCCCCCCTACGAGGACTGCCTCGGCGCCGAGGCCGGCCCGGCCCCGATCCCCGGCAGCAACGCCATCGTGGACCGGCTCCGGCTGAGGCTGGACCCGGCGACGGCGGGCTGGGCCGTCGGGGCGCCGTCGGGGAAGGGCGAGATGCGGGCCTGGTTCGAGCTGGCCGACGGCCGCGACGCGGACCCCCTGTCCCTCCTCCTCGCGGTGGACGCCCTCCCCCCGACCGCCTTCGACCTCGGCCTCCTGGGCTGGGCCCCGACGGTCGAGCTCACCACCCACATCCGCTGCCGCCCGGCCCCGGGTCCCCTGCGCATCGGCATCGTCACCCGCAACCTGGCGGGGGGCTTCCTGGAGGAGGACGCGGAGGTCTGGGACTCGGCGAACCGCCTGGTAGCCCAGTCCCGCCAGCTGGCGCGGGCGCCGCGGTAGGGGCGGGGTCGGGGGAGGTCGGGGTTTCGGCGGGGCGGTCTCAGGGAGCGGTTGGGGGTTTCCCGTCAGTCTCATCGTCCTTCCGTGTCGGGCCGGCCTGTCAAGGGCGCTCCCTTCGGTCGCGTCGCTTCGCGATGGCCTTCGGCCACCCTTGACAGACCGTCCCGCCACGAAAAGCCGAAGCCTGCCGGGAAACCCCCAAAGGAACGGGCCGGTTGTTCCTTGACCATCAGGCTCCCTCAGCGATGAGACGAGCAGACCGGGCCCGGCAGACCGGGCATACGGCCCCTCCAGACCCTGACTCGGGACCACCCCACGCCCCGGATCGCTACGCGCTCCTCCCGTCTCAGCGTCCGCCGCCCGTCTGGGGCCGATGCCCGCAGCCGAGGACGACGGAATGGTCCTCCGGGCCTGCCAGGCGCCCCAGATCGCTACGCGCTGCCCGTTTTCTTGGCGGCTGACGGCCGTCCTAGGTGCTGAAGTCCTCGACCAGGTCGATTGCCGCAACCCGGTGGACCACGGCACCGCCGTGTTCTGGTCCATCCTCGCGATCGCGGTCCTCTCCCGGATCACCTCCGGCCAACCGGTCGGCCCGCTCCGATACCCGAACGTCAGACGTCGAGATCCGAGAAGCGCGCAGTGATCGGACGCGCCAGGCGCGCTCGGAGGCCTTCCTCATCGCCCTGCCGTGCGCGTATCAACCCAGGACGGGCGGCGGACGCCGGAATCTGGGGAGCGCGTAGCGATCTGGGGCGCCAGGGGCGTCCGGAGGCCTTCCTCATCGTCCTGCCGTGCGCGTATCAACCCAGGACGGGCGGCGGACGCCGGAATCTGGGAGCGCGTAGCGATCTGGGGCGCCCCCGGGCCGGAATCAGGGATCGGGATCTGGAGGGGTCGGATGCCCGGTCGGCCGGACCCGGTCTGCTCGCCTCATCGCTGAGGGAGCCGGATGGTCAAGGAAGAACCGGCCCGTTCCTCTGGGGGCTTCCCGACAGTCCTTGTCTTTCCGGGGCGGGACGGGCTGTCAAGGGTGGAGCGCAGCGACATCGCGAAGCGACGCGACC